>JAGTUW010000123.1 GCA_018224345.1 Bacteroidota bacterium | reverse complement strand
ATTCCACACTGACCTGCCCATCTCGTACGATACGGGGCGTTCCGCCGGTCATCTGGACGACGGAGCCGTTGATTGGCGGGTGCAGCCTGCTGCCCAGGGAAAACGTGTCACCAACGAGCAGTTGGGAGAAAAGCGGGAATGGCCCCTTTCCGAATGAAAGCACGCCTCCGTCTTCGGGTATGGCGACGAATCCCGTATCCAGCCCGGTGACGACGCATGGAGTGATTGTATTGGCACGTGGCGGGCTCATGTAGCGGAATTGCAGTTTCAGCGTTCCGCTTTCCCGGCTGACGTTCCAGATGGAATCCATAATCGCAAGAATGACGGTGTCGATGGCGGCTTCGGAATCGTCTGTAATTGTGTCATGCGATGCCTCCCGAATTCCGGTAGTGTCAACGAACGGCACAGAGCTTCCAAAATACCCGGTGTAGAGCACGACTTCTGTCGAATCAATACGCCGGTTGATGCGTGTGACGGGAATCTGGCCGAGACGGCTATGCAATGCGACGCGCATGTCAAAGGTATCGATAATAACGTGACCGGCGTCCGTGAAGGCGATGGACGACCAGTTCCGGTGCTGTGTGGAGATAAGCAATTCCCCGTCGCTGACGGTTGGCCCCATCGGATGCAATGTCCCTGCTCGCCAGAAGTTGGCGTTTATTCCTGCAATGACACGCACGTTCGAATAGCTGCTGTCGAAGCGCGACAGTATGCTGTGTGTCTGCTCCAGACCGGAAATGTGTTCGAGCCCCTTTCCTACGCGTACCCCGAGGTTCAGGTTTGTAAGATCCACAGTCAGCCAATGAACAGAGAGACGTGATGCAGGATTATATGCATGGGCATAGAGAACACCGGGGGCAAGTTCGCGCACACTGTCCGGAGGTAATACTGTTTCGTTATCCGGTTGCGCGATAACAGCACTGATCAGGGTAAAGAACATGCACAGCGTTGTGCATGTTCTGCAAGCCACTGACCTAATTGCGTTAAATGGGTTTTTCATGTTCAAGTGGGGCCGTCAAAGAAACTTCGCACAGTTCACCGGCTGTACGGGCGATTCCAAGAGGATCAAGATTGAGATTGCGATGCAATTCTTCCTGCGATCCATGTTCAATGAACTCATCCGGGATGCCATGCAGACGCAGTACAACATCTGTTATGCCGCACGATGTAAGATATTCAGCGACTCCACTGCCGAAACCACCGAGCACACTGTTGTCTTCCACCGTAAGGATATACCGGTGTTCGTGGAACAACCGGTCTAGCAGCCGGGTATCCAGGGGTTTGACGAAACGCATATTTACAACAGCAGCCTCAACACCACTGTGCGCAAGGAGTTCGGCAGCCTTCCTTGCATGTTGCACCATATTCCCTACAGCAAGAATGGCGACATCCGCACCTTCACGGAGAACAACGGCTTTGCCGATTTCAATTTCCCTGAACTCCTTCTCTGCCGGGAGGCCTATGGCGTTTCCCCTGGGATAGCGGAGAGCAACCGGTCCGTCACAGTGCTCAACCGCGGTGTAGAGCATGTTGCGCAATTCAATTTCATCCGCCGGCGCCATAATGGTCATGCCCGGTACCATTCGCAGATAACTCAGATCATAGGCCCCGTGATGAGTCGGACCATCGGCGCCGACGAGTCCACCACGATCAATTGCGAACACGACATGCAGATTCTGAATCGCGACATCGTGGATGACCTGATCGAAGGCACGCTGGAGAAAGGTGGAATATATCGCTGTGACAGGAACAAAGCCTTCAGCAGCCATGCCGGCTGCGAAGGTCACTGCATGTGGTTCGGCGATGCCGACGTCGAAATACTTGTCGGGAATCTCCCGTTGGAGCTTGTCGAGTCCGGTGCCCGAGGCCATCGCGGCTGTAATACCCACGACATCATTTCGT
This sequence comes from Bacteroidota bacterium, assembly GCA_018224345.1. GTDB lineage: Bacteria > Bacteroidota > Ignavibacteria > SZUA-365 > SZUA-365 > SZUA-365. The sequence goes on along the minus strand of JAGTUW010000123.1, from coordinate 14,207 downwards.
TTTCTGACGATATCAATCAGAGCGTCAGCGAATATGCTCGTATAACTCTGGTCCGGGGCCGATTTTTTGGGTGACTTCCCTGTGATTTTATCAAACGGTGTCACGCCGTGCAGGTTCATCCCGTCACTCTCTGCCGGTGCATATCCCTTGCCCTTCTGTGTGACCACATGAACGAGAATGGGACCGGACCAACTCTGCACTTCTCGGAATATTTTGATGAGGGAAATGATATTATGCCCGTTGATCGGACCGAAATAGCGGAACCCCAATGCCTCGAATAACATGCCCGGTGTGACGACTGCCTTAATTCCTCCCTCAAGTCGCGATGCGATTTTACGAAAACGATCACCGAATTCCTCGAATTTTCCTGCAAGATCCCAGACATTGGCGCGAAAACGATTGTAAGTCGGAGATGCGATCAGTTCGTTGAAGTAATTGGAAAGCGCCCAGACATTCGGTGAAATCGACATGTTGTTGTCGTTGAGGACTACGATCAGATTCTTTTTCAGTAATCCGCAGTTATTCATCGCCTCGTAGGCCATGCCACCGGTCATTGCTCCATCTCCGATGACGCTGACGACCTTGTAGTCCTCTCTCTGGAAATCACGTGCCGCAGCGATACCAAGTGCGGCGGATATCGATGTGGTCGCGTGTCCGGCACCGAAGACATCGTAAGGACTCTCCTTTCTCTTCAGAAAGCCGCTCAGCCCGCCGAACTGCCGAATCGTGTGTAAACGGTCTTTTCGCCCCGTAAGAATCTTATGCGGATAGGCCTGATGGCCCACATCCCAGATAATCCGGTCTTCGGGTGTTTGAAACGCATAATGCAACGCAACGGCGAGCTCGACCGTCCCGAGTCCGGCACCGAGATGGCCACCGGTTCGGGAGACGGAATCAATAAGAAAATCCCGTATTTCTGCGCAGACGGTGCGTAAATGCCTCATCTCGATCTTACGAAGATCAGTCGGATCTTCAATCCGATCGAGCATTGGTGTTTTCGAATGTTGGCTCATTGAGCTTCCTGCTTCTGAGACGGCGATACTTGATAGAGCAGGTGCGTTCACCCCAATAAGATCAACGCCCTGAAACCTGTCCGGAAGGGCCGGTGCACCGGGACGTTATCAGCCCCCGGGCTGCATCTGCCGATCCTCGATGAAATCCAACTTCTCAAATACACCATCTGAGCGTTTGCGCAATTCTGAAATGCGAAGTTGGGCTTCCGAAAGGTCATTAACACATTTTTCTACGATTTCGATCCCCTCAGCATACAATTTCATGCTGTCGTCGAGAGGCGTTTCCTCCGCATCCAACTCCCGGACGATTTCATGCAGGCGGTCGAGGGAGGATTCGAAACTGGCAGAACTTTTTTTACTCATAACTCTTCGTGTTGGATATTGTGGCTTCGGCATGTCCGTCTCTGAGACGCAACGAGACCTGATCTCCGGGAGCAAGCTTATGTATGCTGCGTACCGCTTCCCCGTCGCGGAAGACCAGGGCCATCCCTCGACGGAACAGACGATCAGGGTCATGTGAAGAAAGGCGCTCTTTCAACAGCTGTATCTGATGCGCTCTTCGCTGCATGGAAGTGTCAAGAACCCGATGCATCATTTCAAGCCTCTCATCAACAAGTTGTGTTGCTGCATGCAAACGACGGTCGAGACGGGAGAACGCACGGTCGGCGAGCAGACGACGCAGCGATTGCCGCCGGGCACGCATTCCTGAATCTACAAATTTCCATGCGCTGAACGCAATGGATTTTAATTGCTCTACAATTTCCTCCCTCGAACGCAGCACGAGTTCGGCGGCGACAGAGGGTGTGGCGGCTCGTTTATCAGCAACATAATCGGCGATAGTGAAATCGACTTCATGTCCGACGGCGCTGACGACAGGGATACGTGAGCGTGCGATAGCCCGGGCGACGACTTCCTCGTTGAATGCCCAGAGATCCTCAATGGAACCACCCCCACGACCGGTGATGATTATTTCAGCCTTCCCATGCTCGTTACAAAGATCAATCGCCTCGGCTATGCGTTCTGCGGCTCCGGCACCCTGCACCGGTACCGGAACGACCAGCAGCTCAAGCATCGGGTTTCTTCTGGATATGACGCTGATCATATCGCGAATCGCGGCACCGGTTGGAGATGTGACAAGAGCAATTGTACGCGGATACGCCGGAAGGGCTTTCTTCCGCAGTTCGTCAAATAATCCTTCTGCATGCAATGTCTTTTTCAGTTTCTCATAGGCAACCTGCAACGCTCCCTCTCCGCGTGGTTGTATGTCACTGACGAGAATCTGATAGTTGCCCCTTGGTTCATACACCGTCACCTTTCCGCGACAGACAACTTCCATTCCATTTTGTGGAAGGAAAAACGTCTTCATCGCATTGCCCCGGAACATGACTGCGGATATCTGCGCTTTCGAATCCTTTAATGTGAAATACCAATGACCGGAACCATGACGCACAAAATTGGAGATCTCACCTGTCACGGTGATGATGCCAAAAGTATCTTCCAGCGTATTCTTGATCAATCGTGTCAGATGTGAAACGCTAACGACATTGTTTTCAACAGGTTTGGGCATAACCTTGAATCCTGCTTCTATGTTTCATCAGTGTCTCTCTGGAAATTCGAGAGCATTGTATCCTGCTGCTCAAGAGCTGGATCGGGGTCGGGATAGTCTGTTGTGTAATGCAACCCACGGCTTTCCTTGCGACGCAGGCCTGATTCAATAATCAAAGCTGCGAGTAACGTGATGTTGCGCAGTTGAATCAATTCCTCGGTAACGCGTGTGCGCTTGTAAAAATCCTCCACTTCGGACCATAGAAGTCGAATACGTCGCTGTGCACGCTGCAGTCGTAATGATGAGCGTACAATGCCGACATAATCCCACATCAATGTGCGAACTTCCTTACGATTGTGGGAGACCAGCACCCATTCCTCGTTATTGTCCGTTGCACTGTCATCCCACTCCGCGATGTCCGGCACCGGCGGTACTTGAAAGGAACTTCGCAATGTCGATTGCGCCGCCCGATTGGCAAAGACAAGAGCTTCGAGCAATGAATTACTCGCGAGCCGGTTCGCACCGTGCAACCCGGTCATCGCACTCTCGCCGGCAACATAGAGAGCACGCACACTGCTTCGCCCGTACTCGTCGGTGACAACGCCACCGCAGGTATAATGCGCCGCTGGAACAACCGGGATCAAATCCTTTGTCATGTCAATATTTACCTCAAGACACTTCCGGTAAATACTGGGAAAAGAATTTCGTGTTTCATCAGCCCCGAGATGACGAAGATCCAGGTAGACGCATTCCTCGCCACTGCGTTTGAGTTCGCCATCGATCGCACGCGCGACAATGTCACGCGGTGCGAGTTCCATGCGATCGTCATAGCGCTCCATGAAACGTTCCCCGTTGCCATTGAGGAGAATGGCACCAAAACCGCGCACGGCCTCGGAGATGAGGAAGGATCGCGCAAGCGGGTGGTACAATGTTGTCGGATGGAACTGAATGAACTCCATATTCGCAACCGTGGCGCCGGCCCGATAGGCCATCGCAATTCCATCCCCGGTCGCGATTGCCGGATTGGTGGTATGCAGATACACCTGTCCGCAACCACCGGCGGTGATAACGGTGTTGTGAGCAAAAAAGCTTTCCACTTCACCGCTGGTTTTGTCCAGAACATACGCTCCCCAGCAGTGTATTTCTTTGGGAAGCGGACGCGGTCGCTCGCGGAGATTGTGCTGCGTGATCAGATCAATGGCGATGTGATCTTCGTACACCGTCACGTTCGGGTGTCTCCGCACCGCGTCGACCAGCACGCGCTCTACCTCCCGGCCAGTGTAATCCTTCGCATGAACAATACGGTGACGGGAATGGCCCCCCTCTCTGCCGAGATGTAATGCCATATCGTTCGCCGTCGTGAATGCTACTCCCATTCCAAGCAGGTCGCGAACGAGTGCCGGTCCCTCCTTGACAACAATTTCCACGATATCGGGATGGCAAAGCCCCGCACCGGCCTGCAAGGTGTCCTGCACGTGCATTTGAAAGGTATCCTCGTCTGAAAACACCGACGCAATACCGCCCTGGGCATAGTTGGTGTTCGATTCCACTGTTTCTTTTTTCGTGACAAGGGAAACAGTGTGCTGCCCGGCAACTTTCAGCGTATAGTAAAGGCCGGCGATGCCGCTGCCAATGACGAGAACGTCCGTTTCATGCTGAGTACTCATGAACTGCGTCTTTTTCCGAGATGCGAGAGGATACTGATGATCGCGGTAGTGGCCGCACGAAGATCTGACATGTCTCCGTTGTTTCGTATGACGAAATCGGCGAGATTCGCCTTCTCCTCAGGCGGCAGCTGATAGCGAAGACGGGCAAGGACGCGTTCACGTTCAATTCCGTCCCGCTCCGTCATGCGTTGGAGAATCCGTTCGATTTCGGCGCTCACTGCGATTGTATAATCGAACATCTCCTCGATCTCCGCCTCGAAAATAAGTGCTGATTCAACAAATATCAGCCGATGCCCCTCTTCAGAGAGCTTCGCAGCATTATCAAGCACGCGTTGTATTGTAGGTGGATGGACGATCTGATTGAGAGCTCGCAGGTTGTCCTCATCCCCGAAAGCGATGGAAGAGAGAACATGCCGATCAAGAGAACCGTCGGAGAGATAAATCTGCACGCCGAAGCGTTCGACAAGCGCATCGCGTATTGCCTCGTCCTGTTCCATTATTTCGCGCGCAATGCGATCAGTGTCCAGTACCGGATATTTTTTACGGATAATTTCAGCGACGGTACTTTTACCGGCACCGATACTGCCTGTCAGACCGATCAACAGTCCATTGCGTTTCTCTGTGCTCATGTACAGTGTCCGTGAATCCTATTTTGCGAAAGCAATCGACCGCTTTTCACGTATAACCGTGACCTTGATCTGTCCCGGATATTCCATTTCGCTTTGAATTTTATCGGCGATATCCGTTGCGAGCTGATCAGCGAGTGTGTCATCGATGCGATCGTGTTCAACCATTACGCGCACTTCCCGCCCGGCCTGAATCGCATAGGTTTTCGCCACACCTTCAAACCCGGTTGCGATGGTCTCGAGTTTTTCAAGCCGCTTGACATAGCCTTCCAGAGATTCACGACGTGCGCCGGGACGCGCACCGCTGATGGCATCGGCAGCCTGCACGAGTGGTGCATACGGGGATTCCATGGGAATATCGTCGTGATGCGAGCCCACCGCATTGATAATGACGGGATGTTCACGGAATTTCTTGACGATATCCATGCCGAGTAGCGCATGAGGACCTTCGATATTCCTGTCGAGGCATTTCCCGATATCATGGAGCATACCTGCACGAGTTGCAAGTTTCGTGTCGAGTCCGAGCTCCGCGGCCATGATGCCGCAGAGCCAGGCGACTTCCATTGAGTGCTGCAGAAGATTCTGGCCATAGCTCGACCGAAATTTCATCTTGCCCACAAGCTTTTTTATCTCATTATGGGCATTATGGATGCCGACGTCGAGCAAGGTGTTTTCACCGACGCGGAATATTTCTTCCTCGAGGTCCTTTCGCACTTTTTCAACTACTTCCTCAATGCGCGCGGGATGAATACGGCCATCCGCCATCAGAGTTTCCAGTGCAATACGCGCGACTTCACGGCGGAATGGATCGAAGCCGGAAAGAATAACCGCCTCCGGCGTGTCATCGACGATGACATCTATGCCTGTCGCTGCTTCGAAGGCGCGAATGTTACGTCCTTCCCTGCCGATAATGCGTCCTTTCATGTCTTCGCTGGCGAGGTTGAGTACGCTCACGGTAGTTTCGACCGAATGGTCGGAGGCGGTACGCTGAATTGCCTGGAGGATTACCCGCTGCGCCTCCTTTTTCGCGGTTGTTTTCATCTCATCGCGAATTTCCTTGAGTTGTTGCGCGGCCTGCAGTTTCGCGTCACTTGTCATGGTTTCCAGCAGCAATGCACGCGCATCGTCTCTTGACATCCCTGATACACGTTCGAGTTTCTCCTTTTCCTCTTCGATCAGATGGTTGAGACGCTCGATCCGTGTTTTCAGAAGCTCATCTTTTTCCTTGATCTGTGCCTCGAGTTGGCTGATCGATGTTTCTTTTTTGTTCAGAAGTTCAAAACGACCATTGAGGTTTTCCTCCTTGTCGCTGATCTGCTTTTCTCGATTGTGGAATTTGTTGCGTTGCCGATTGAGATCCTTGTCGATCTCCTGTTTTTTCCGAAACCACTCATCTTTGACTTCGAGCAGCTTTTCCTTTTTTAAGTTTTCTGCTTCTTTTTCCGCGACCTCGATAATTTCGCGTGCACGATCCTCGGCAACGGATAGTTTTTTGTCTCCGACGCGCGTTGCGATATACCAGCCGAGAAACAGGAACAGCACAATAAGCACTGCAATGCTCGGCAGGAACCAGTATAATTCAACAGTCATCTATGATATCCTCCAGAATAAAAAAATACCGCACTACCCCGGCTACTGGTGGTGGGAAAAAAGAACCCATCCAAGACACAGTGGGTAAATGCCTTCACATCTTTTGCTTCCACCGTCATCCGCCGGAGCGGATGAATCCTGTAGATCGAGGCCTGCAATTGATGAGAAGAGTCAGATTCCCAGGTTAAAAGTGTTGGTTCTTTTTAACGTGTGCCAGAAACCGGATTGTAGTGCGGCTTTCTCTTGTCAGTCGTGTTCCTCGTCCAGTACACCGTCAATCAACTGTGTAATGGATTGGAGTTCCTGCTCAACACTTCTGCTGAGCAGTGTTTTTTCTTCATTGGCATGGGCAAGTTCTTCCGAGAGGTTCAACGCGGAAAGTACGGCGAGTGTCGTGGGCGGCTGATCCGGGATCTGTGCATGCAATTCCTGCATCATCTTGTCAAGATGTCCCGCTGCTTTGACAGTGAAATCTTCATTGTCCACTCGCAGTGGATAATCTGTGCCGTATATTCGAACGCGTATGCTCTTGGCTTCCATGCTGCGTATTAAAGTCTACTGAAAAAAAAATCTACAATCGATGTATCTATATCACGTTACCTGGATGACCCGAGATGCGAATTAATGCGTCTTAACAGATCATCAACCTGACGTTCCAGGGCCTCTCTTTCGTCTGGCGAAAGATATAAAAGTTCATTGCCAACATCAAGAGATGATAGCGTCTCTGTTTTCTCCTGCAGTTTTGTTATTTGTTCATCCTTATCGGCAAGCTGCGCCTGTAATGACTGCCGCGCTGCTTCCAGTTCTTCGATCCGCTGCAACAACCCTCTGTTTTCCTTACGCAGATGCCTGATGATCTCGACGGCCTTCTGGGTACGCTCCCAGAGCCCCTGCAGAAGGGTCTGAATTGTCTGCCGGTTCGCAGTTCCTTGTCTGGACAAATCCTCTTGCGTCATATCAGCATCCGGGCTGTTTGAACGAGACCATTATCCTCGCAATTCGGCGTTCACTTCTTTTGCAAGCATTGCAATGATTGTATTCACCGAGGCGTTGATGTCTTCATCTTTCAATGTCCTGTCGTCCGCCTGAAATGTCATCGTAAAGGCGACACTTTTCTTCTCGTCTCCGAGGTCGCTGTGCCGGAATACATCGACGATGTGTACCGAGCGAAGAAAGGCCGCATTACTTTTCATGACAGTATCAACAATGTCCCTGGCAGCGATGTCATTTGTCACGAGAATCGCAAGATCACGGGTGACACTCGGATGACGGGGAACAGGACGATATTTCCGGCGCGCGGGCAAGGATTCCTCAAGTACTGTGACATCGAGTTCCGCGTAAAATACAGGTTGCACGATATCAAAACGTTGAAGAGTAGCTTGAGGAACCGTAATGAGCTGACCGGCATATCTTCCTTTGACTTCAAGCATAAGGACAGTGTCACTTAAAGTACTTGCTCTATCATAGTAAAAGATTGCATCATTGTCAATATAGAGAGCTGAAAGGATGTTCTCGACGGCTCCCTTCATGTCGAAGAAATCGCTTTCCCTGGTGTCGGCATACCACGCACGCTGTTGTGCCAATCCTGTCACAGCAAGGGCAATCATATTCCGCTCGTCTATGCCATTCTCCGCATCCCGATAAAACACGTGGCCAGCCTCCATGATACGTAATGAAGGATGTCCGCTGCGTATATTGACGTCTATGGCTTCGAGCAGTGATGGGAGCAGACTCGTACGGAGACTCGGACGCTCCTTACTGACGGGATTGAGGACATCGACCACCGCATGCCTGTTGTCCCCTCCTGTCCCTGCATGTTCCCGCGATACGAGACTGGAAGAAAGGATCTCGTCAAAGCCGAAACCAAGAAAAAGCGTGCGCAACTGTGAAGTAAAGGCCTTATCGTCGAAACGCCTCCCGACATTCATTTCTATCCGTGTCGGCACCGGAATGTTATCATAGCCGTGAATGCGTGCAATCTCCTCGACAAGATCTATTTCCCGTTCGAGGTCGCTGCGGAATGTGGGCATGCGACAGAGCACGTTGTCAGCGCTCTTTTCCACAAGCTCGATACCGAGCGATGCGAGGATACGGTATTGGACATCGGCATCGATTTCAATCCCGAGAATACGGTTGACAAATGCCGGACGCAAGCGCAACTCGCGTACCGGTATCACTTCCGGGCAGACATCGCTGTATCCGCAGAATCGGCCTCCCGCCGTATCAAGGATAAGCTGAACGGCGCGTTGCAAGGCCCATACGGTTGAATGCGGATCCGTCCCCCGTTCGAAACGGTAACTTGAATCCGTGGAAAGCTGCAGGAGCCTTGAAGTGCGACGCACTGAGGAAGCCTGGAAATACGCGCTCTCAAGCAGAATTGATACAGTAGTATCCGTCACTGCTGAGGCGCTTCCCCCCATGACACCGGCGACGGCAACGGGTCCTTCCGTATCGCAGATCAGCAACGCATCCTCCGGTATGCTGCGCTCGATATGATCGAGCGTTGTGATGATTTCTCCGGTATCCGCGGTACGAACGACAATGCCCCCCCCCTGCAGCTGATCGAGATCGAAAGCGTGCATCGGCTGACCGATTTCCATCATCACATAATTGAGGACGTCTACAATGTTGTTTATCGGACGAATCCCGACTGCGGTTAACGCGTTTCGCAACCAGTCGGGCGAGGTCTGCACATGGACGTCGCGGACGATGGCTGCCGAGTAGCGCGGGCAAAGCGCAGGATTTTGAATCTCGATGTCGACGGTCTCTTCATCGGCCACAGACGGGAAGGCGACCTCCGGCGTTTGCAGTGGTCGTCCGGAAACCGCAGCGATATCCCGGGCAGTGCCTACGTGCGACAGAGCATCCCCCCTGTTGGGCGTGATACCGATTTCCAGAATAACATCATCCGTCCCCAGGTAGCTGGACACAGGTGTACCGGGGACCGCGTCGTGTCCGAGCACCATAATACCGGAATGATCATCGTCGAGACCAAGTTCGTCGGAGGCGCAGATCATTCCGGCGGATTCGACACCGCGGATCTTGCGTTGGTCAATGGTGAAGCCCAGCCGTTCAAGATGTGCACCGACACGGGCAAAAACGACTTTCTGTCCCGTAGCCACATTGGAAGCACCACAGACGACCGAATGCTGCGCCATGCCATCATTGACGGTGCATACCGTAAGCCTGTCCGCATTCGGATGCTTCTCGCAGGTACGTACCTCGCCCACCACGATATTATCAAAGGAATTACGTCTGTCTGTAATGGAATCAACCTCGAGTCCTGTCCCGGTCAGGAGGGATTCAAGTTCCCCAGGAGTCTCAGGGATTTCGATATAATTCTGGAGCCAGCGGAGTGAAAGCTGCATGATCAATTGAATTGGTGATTGACGCGCAAATCGTTTTCAAAGAGAAGACGGATATCATCGATACCGTGTCGCAACATTGCAGTACGTTCGATACCGATGCCGAAAGCGTAGCCACTGTACACTTCGGGATCGATATCGACGAAGGAATACACATTCGGATCCACCATCCCGCAGCCGAGTATCTCCAGCCAGCCAGTATGTTTGCACACTCTGCATCCACGTCCTTCGCAGAGGTAGCAACTGATGTCCATTTCTGCAGATGGCTCGGTAAAAGGAAAAAAACTTGGCCGGAAGCGATACCGTAATTCTTCTCCATAGTACATGTTCGCAAATGTGACGAGTGTCCCTTTCAGGTCCGCGAATGTCACGTCCGTGTCAACGAACAACCCGTCGATCTGATGAAACTGCACGTGACTACGGGCACTGATAACTTCGTTCCTGTACACCTTACCGGGAAAGATTGCCCGGATCGGGGGACGATACCGTTCCATCAGACGGATCTGTACGGGAGTCGTATGCGTGCGCAGCAAGTCGTTTTCAGTGATGAAAAAGGTGTCCTGCATGTCACGCGCCGGATGATCGGCAGGAAAGTTCAACGCCTCGAAATTATAGTAGTCGGTTTCGACCTCCGGGCCGTCAGCGATACTGAAACCCATCTGACGAAAAATACCGGAGATTTCCTCGATGGTCTGAGAGACGATATGCATGTGTCCACGTGCGTACCCGCGCCCCGGCAATGTCAAATCTACGGCGGGTATCTCTGTCCTGTCCGTTTGCCGTGATGCCTCCGTTGCGGCATCCAGAAGGGCTTGTGCCTCACCGCGCAGGGCATTCAGCGCTTTTCCGAGTGCCGGCTTCTGTTCAGCAGGGACGTGTTTGAGATCCTCGAAGAGTTGTGCGATGCGTCCTTTACGCGAGAGATAGGTGATACGAAAACGCTCCAGCAACTCGTCATTGGTCAGTTCTTTTGCAACCTCATGCATTTCTGCGTGCAAAGCATCGATTTTTTCTTTCACGAGACGGGTTCCTCAACGTGTATCGAAAAAAAGCGGACATGACATGAGAGTTCTGCTCTCTATGCAATGCCCGCTGATGATTCAGGAGAAAGATGTTACCGGCTTGCGAGCTTTACAATCTCAGCAAACGCGTTGCTGTCTGTAGCTGCGATGTCGGCAAGCATCTTACGGTTGATGTCGATATTGCTTTTGTTCAAGCCGTCAATCAGACGGGAATACGAGACGCCGTGCATACGTGCTGCTGCATTGATGCGTGTAATCCACAACTGGCGCATCGTGCGCTTTTTTGTACGTCGGTCGCGGTAGGCAAATTGCAGGGATTTGTCTACACGGTGCTTGGCTACTGTGTAGATTTTGCTGCTCGCGCCGTAAAAACCTTTCGCACGATCGAGAGTTTTCTTTCTGCGACGGTGTGAGGCTACCTTATTTCTGGAACGGGGCATGCTGTACCTGTTTGTCTATGTTAAATGATCTTTTTGATTCGTTTGGCATCAGCCGAATCCACCAGTGTCATCTTTCGCAGATTGCGTTTGCGCTTCGTGGATTTCTTCGTCAGAATATGGCTGCGATACGCTTTTGCACGCTTGATTTTGCCCGTACCGGTGAGCATGAAACGCTTCTTTGCACCGGATTTGCCCTTTGACTTAGGCATGTGTTCATTCTCCTTTTCGTTTCGGTCGAAAGATACATTCAGGTAATGTAAGAAATAATCTTCATAAAAACCAGTACTACTCTTCGTCGGCCGGCTGTTCCTTGTCTTTCAACAGTGCTGCAATCTTCTTCTTGTCCGGAGCGAAAATTGCAATCATCTGCCGACCTTCCATATTGGGTTCTTTTTCCACAATAGCAATGTCGCTAAGTGCCGCCTTCAGTTTTTGAATCAGTTCGAAGCCGATATTCTGATGTGCCATCTGACGACCGCGAAAGACAATAGCTGCTTTCACTTTGTTGCCATCGAGAAGGAATTGTCTGGCGTGTCGCAGTTTGAAATCAAAGTCATGTGTATCCGTTGTCGGATGGTACCGCACTTCTTTGAGGACAACGTTAAGCTGTTTTTTCTTGAGCAGCTTCTCTTTTTTCTGCTGCTCATATTTGTACTTCCCGTAATCCATGATTTTGCACACAGGCGGTGAGGCCTGTGGTGCAATCTCGACGAGGTCCAACGTTCGTTCTTCTGCCATGGCACGCGCTTCCCGCGGAGTGACGATGCCAATCTGTTCGCCGTCAGCTCCGATGAGTCGGATTTCCTTGGCATTGATTTCCTCGTTGATGCGAGTTCTGCGCTGGGGTGTCCGCATTGGACGATTATACGTAGCCGTTGCCGCCTCCGGTCTGTTACAGTGACTTTTCTTTTATTTCTTTGACGATCTGTTGAACGAACTCCATCATACCGCTCACTCCGAGATCACCTTCCTTGTGACGACGGACGGAAACACTCGCGGTAGCTCTTTCCTTCTCACCGACGACGAGCATATACGGAACTTTGTGCATTTCCCAGTCACGTATCTTGTACCCGATTTTCTCGTTTCTGTCATCGAGATGCGCACGCACACCGTCCGCAGAAAGCTGATCGGAAACCGAGCGTGCGTATTCCATGAACTGGTCGCTGATGGGAAGTACAGCGACTTGTATGGGTGAAAGCCATGTGGGAAACGCGCCGGCGAAATGCTCAATGAGTACACCGATGAAACGCTCCATCGAACCCATGATCGCACGATGAATCATGACGGGACGCCGTCGCTCGTTGTCCTCGTCAATATATTCGAGTTCGAAACGCTCCGGCATCTGGAAATCAAGCTGTATCGTCGCCAGTTGCCAGGAACGGCCCAACGCATCGCGGACACTGATATCAATTTTTGGACCGTAAAAAGCGCCGTCACCCGGACTCAGCTTGTAATCGATGCCGTTGAGTTCCAACGCATCGTGAAGACCTTTCTCGGCGGTCTCCCAGAGTGCCGGATCACCCATTGCGTCTTCAGGACGCGTACTGAGTTTATAAAACGGTTCAAAGCCGAATATTTTGTAGAAACGATCGACCAGACGCAGCAAGGACGTGATCTCATCCAGGATCTGATCGGGACGGACATACAGGTGTGCGTCGTCCATGTGAAACTGCCGCACCCGGAACATTCCGTTGAGCGCTCCGGAAAGCTCGTTTCGATGATTGACACCTAGTTCCGAATACCGCAGTGGTAGATCACGATAACTCCGCACTTTCTGCCGGTATACATACGTCGATTCAGGACAGTTCATCGGTTTCAGACTGTAAATCTGATCCTCACCGTCCTCAACGAGAAACATGTTTTCCTTATAATGGTGCCAGTGACCGGACTGCTCCCAGAGCTCCTTCTTCACGAGTATCGGTGTCAGAATTTCATCGTAGCCGGCATGATCGAGAAGATCACGTATAAGGGCCTGCAGTTCACGGAAAACAATCATGCCGCGTGGGAGCCAGAATGGGGCGCCGGGTGCAACATCATGGAAGGCAAACAGCTCGAGTTCACGACCCAGTTTCCTGTGGTCCCGCTTGCGTGCTTCCTCCAACCGTTCGATATACTCCTCGAGTTCCTTTTTCTTCGGAAAGGCAATACCGTAGATGCGTTGCATCTGCTTGTTGGAGGCATCGCCTCTCCAGTATGATCCGGAAACATTCAGCAATTTGACATATTTAATTCTGCCAGCGGAAGGCACATGCGGGCCACGACAAAGATCCGTGAATGTCCCTTCGGTATAACAGGTGATGACTTCATCTTCCGGAAAATCCGAAATCATCTCGATCTTGTACTCATCGTTTTTCGCTTTCCAGAACTCAAACGCTTCATCGCGGCTCAGGATTCTGCGTTCAAAGGTATTATTCTCCTTTGCGAGCTCCAGCATCTTCTTTTCGATGCGCTCAAGATCTTCCGGTGTGAGAACGCGATCGATGTCAATGTCATAGTAGAAACCCTCCTCGATGGCAGGACCGACGCCGAATTTTGCCCCTGGATAGAGCAGTTCGACGGCGTGCGCCATGAGGTGACTGGCGCTGTGCCAGTACACTTCTTTCCCCTCTTCATCCTTCCAGGTCAGAATACGCACTTCTGCATCTTCTGTGAGCCCACGCAGTAAATCCCTCGTGTCCCCATCGACCTGCACACCGAGAGCCTCACGTGCAAGCCCGGAAGAAATGCTCTCTGCAACGTCAAGCCCTGTCGTACCTGTTGGGTAAGCACGGCTGACACCGTCGGGAAATGTGAGTTGAATTGTGTCTTCTGCCATGTCGTGTCGAAGTTCATTAATGAAAAAATCGGATGTTCTCCGATTTTTTCCTAAACAGAGTGTGGGTTCTACAGGAATCGAACCTGTGACCTCTACCATGTCAAGGTAGCGCTCTAACCAACT
>JAGTUW010000122.1 GCA_018224345.1 Bacteroidota bacterium | reverse complement strand
TGCCATCAAGATGAACTGGATGAAGAAGCATGGCGCAATCGCACCGAAGTACAATGACGCCTTCGCGCCGGCGACCTTTGACATGAGCCAGAATTACCCGAACCCCTTCAATCCCACAACGACCATTGAATACAGCGTTCCCGAACGCAGTCGCGTGCATCTCCGCATTGTCGATATGCTCGGCCGTGAAGTGGATGTCGCTGTGGACGACATGGTTGAGACAGGTGTGTATCACTACACATTCGATGCAGGTGCGCTTCCCAGCGGACAATACATTGCAACCGTCACCATGGTCGGTGAAGAAAGCGGTCTTTCTTTCTCGAAGACCATCAAGATGCTGCTCAACAAATAAGCATCCGATCTGCCTTCTGGCATAAAAAAAACCCGCCCTGTTGAGGGGCGGGTTTTTTTATTGTGCTGATAATTATATGAGGGAACGGATCCGTACTATGTCCGTGGGGGGCCCGGCCGAACAATCAGCATACCGGGTGAACACACACCGCGCCGGAACATCCGTGCGGAATCCCAGGGGAGATTCTCCGGATTATCAAAAGAAATACCAGACAGCCGCGAGGAGCCGCAGATTCTCCACAGTCTTCGCATCCCGGACCGAACCGTCGGTATTCATCGTGCCGTATGCAGCGGTGGTATATTCAAGTTCCGTCGATATCCGCATTTTGCCTGATGTCCATTGCACACGAGGTGAGATCCGGTACACATGGTCGATGTTGGCGGCACGTGCATACGGTGATCCGATGAATTCCTCTCCTGCGCCGAGATTGCCGGCATAACCGGCAAAGACTGCAAGCTCCACATCACGGCCATGAATGATCTCGCCCCAGAGCGAGTATCCACCGAGAGTGGTGTAGGTTTCGGCGCCCGTCGTCTGATCGACCGATGTGACCGCATAGCCGCCGAACATCAGCAGGTCGGCAAGATTCTCTCCGACTACCGCCTGCGCCTTCAGCGTCAGTGGTGCGGCATCCACTCTGGCGTAGGCCAGGCCGGCGAGACTACCGACACGCGTATCCGTCCTGACATTCTCGCTCGTCACCAGACGGGGCGTCAGTTCCTTGTAATCCACTCCCGCACCGAAAATATATCCTTTGTTTGCGTATTGCGCCTGCAGATGCAGATTCGGGAGGACGGAATTCCTCATGAACGCAGAACTCGCAACGGACCGCCCCGAGGCGTCGGGGCCGAAACTCTGAAAATCACGCTGCGTGGCGGCGACGGCGATCATTCTGAGAGCGCCGATCTCCTGCATGAGACGTAATTGCGGGTTTCTTGAGAACGGTTGAAACGGAACGCCCGTGTTGAAAGAAACGACACCGGGAAACACTTCCGCGACAAACATCGGGTGCCAGGTCTGTCCGACGAGCACGGAGGTGCTGCCCCAATCCGCGGCCACATAGGCATGCCGGAGACGGAAGCCATTGATGTCGTTGTCAACCGTGCCGAAGAATTCCGCTTCGATGGCGCCGGAGGTCGATGCGCCGAAGGCGTCGGGTCCGGAGATATTCCCACGCAGACGCGTCTGAATCGAAAGCATGTTGAAAGAAGGATGTGCGTTGATGTCCTCTTCGTGTCGATCGAGCCACTCATGTGCCGGATACAGAAGAAAATGGCCCTCCCGTGCACTGACGGTCTGGCGGGAATCGTACATCATGTCGGTTTTCACAAAACCGGTAAAGGAGATTCCGAAGGTGCCGCTCCGATCCTGCGCAAGAGCCGTCGAACACATGAGTACGGCGAGCAGAAACACGGGCGTCAATGTACATCGATACATACCTGCCTCATCGAAATGTGAGTTGAACAAAAAAATCCGCTGTGTCGTACTTGAACGTACGACACAGACGGATAACGGGGCTACGTTACGGAACGGATGAATATCGCATCGACATCGGTGCGTTATTCTGCGCCGATACCGAGATAGGTTCTGAGTTTTTCGTCTTCGAATTTGTCACGGGCTTCTGGTTCATCGGTCATGAGCGAGACGACGGCACCGACGATAAATGAAGCGGTCATCGAGAACAGCGCCGGGTTTTTGAGTGGGAAGATCGCTTTCTCGAAGTGCAGAATCTCTACCCAGACCGTGGGACTCAGGATAATGAGAATGACGGCAAGTCCGGCGCCGGTGACGATGCTGGCGACCGCACCCTTGGTCGTATATCTCTTCCATAGAATCGACAGCAGAAGTGACGGGAAATTTGCGCTCGCAGCGATGGCGAATGCCAATCCCACTGTGAAGGCGACATTCTGTCCTTTGAACAACAGTCCGAGCAGGATAGCCAGCGTACCGATGAAGACTGTCGATATTCTGGCGACACGTACCTCACCCGCTTCATCGGTTTTCCCGCTTTTTACAACATTGACATACAGGTCATGCGAAAGCGTGGATGCCCCGGAGAGCGTGAGACCGGCGACAACGGCGAGAATAGTCGCAAAGGCGACCGCGGCGATAAACCCGAGGAAGAGCTGTCCGCCAACCGCTTCGGAAAGCAGCAATGCAGCCATATTACCGCCCTTGTCGACACTGGAGATAACATCCTGGCCAACCAGGACCATCGCGCCGAAGCCGATCACAAAGGTAAGGATG
>JAGTUW010000121.1 GCA_018224345.1 Bacteroidota bacterium | reverse complement strand
TAATCGACGGTGTTGAGTATACCGTATTGATCATTCGCTGCATCGACCTCGACGGGAACAATCTCCCAGAGACCGAAACTGTTGTCATGGATGTAACGGGCAAAACTCCCGTACTGATACCACCCTGCTTCCCCTGCCGAAAATACCGCATCGAGCGAAGCGTCGGGATGTACGACTTCTCCTTCCGTCTGGAAGAAAATGTCATGGTAATCCCTGTAGCGATACTTGAATTCTTCGAACGTCGTTTCCCCCGTACGGCCACGGGATCCGCGGGCATCGTCGTTGGTCGCAGCGTTGTTGAATTCAACCATGACAACCAGAACCGTCTTCTCCGTGACTTGCTGTGAGTGGGCTTCCGTACTCCACACACCGAGAAGCACCACAAAGACCGGGAGGGTCAGTAGTGCAATGATTTGCGTGCCGCATTTGCGTGCCGCATTTGCGTGCCGCATTTGCGTGCCGCATTTGCGTTGTTCCTTTCATTCATAGTATTAAACTCGTTTATTATTTTTGTTCTGTATGATTCAGTTCCGAACGTTTTCCCGTGAAGCGGCTCACGCATGCGACACGGGGTGAAAGCGACATCTCTTGTGCGCTTCGGTCATCCATACCCTCCTATTTTCGGTGAATGAATCGTACAGACAATGCTCCGCGAATGATCTCGCTTCCGGGCGCTCCAGATGAAAGAGTGTGCCGGATGCCGGCAGGACCGGCGGAACGTATGTACAGTCAGGAAAAAGCAAAATAGGTCTTGAAAACCGGAATGTCAAGAACTTTCGGAAATAATTCGGGGAGTGGTGAGGGAGAATGATGAATGATGAGTGGGGAGTGAGAAACACCCCGATTCGTGATAAATATGGCGATTGTCGGTTTTTCTCACTAACTTGGAATAATACCTGAACCACACTGTCACACCTGCGGGAATCGCATTATGAAGCACCTGTTTACTATTAAGAAAGATATTTATATTCTGTTAACTGTATTTACGCTCACCCCCCTCCTTCTTTTCTCCCAGACGATAACGGACACGACGCTTGTCATGAGCGATGGCATCGAGCTCGATGCGTTCTATGTCATGCCGGAGATGGCGCCCCCGGCTGAGGGGCACCCCGCCATTCTGCTGGTCCATGGTTTCGGCGGCTCGAAGAACAACAACCGTTCGCTGGCGCTGGACTTTGCGCGGGAAGGATATGCCGCAACCGCCTACAGTGTGCGGGGACAGGGCAATTCCGGAGGGGAATTCGAATTCTTCACCGCGCCACGCATTCTTGATGATCTCAGAGAGTGTATTGCCTTTACCGGACAACTTGACAATGTCAATCGCGATCGCCTGGCCGTGCTGGGCGGATCGCAAGGTGGCATGCACGCCTGGAATGCCGCGGCCTATGACATGGGTGTGCGGACAGCCGTTTCCATCATCGCCAACGGACGCGTGGAAGAGAACTGGCTGGAAAACGGTGCGCTCAATTACACCTTCGCCCTGGCGACGCTTTCTCCCAATGTCCGCTTTGACCCCGAGGTCATGACCATACTGCGCGAGGCAAGAGAAAGCGGCGATTTCACGGAAGTCCGTTCCTTTCTGCGCACACATTCCACCAGTACACTGGAAACAAATGTCTCGACACCGACCGCCATTTTCGTCAGTTATCGGGACGGCTTTTTCAATCAGAATGCCGCACTCCGGCAGTTCAGCAATATACCGGCGCCGAAACGTATCGTGCTCTATCCCGGTGGACATAGCTTGCCATCGGATCCTTCACAGGAGAACTACATACTCGACGTCATCGACCGCTGGCTCGCGTACTGGCTGAAAGACAGGCAGGAATACGTCACGGTGGTATCCCCCGACAGCGCAGTAGTCTTTTTTGACGGGAGCAGTGGTGAGAGAGCAGTCTATGCCGTGGATGAAAGTGAACAATGGCTGGCGCCCGGACTGGACATACCGATCAACATGCGGCGAATGAACATTTATCTCGAAGAGGACTCTCTTCACTTCACCCCTCCGCTGGAAGAAGGACAACGTCAGATTTCATACATCACTTCCCTGGGCTCTGAGGTAATGACCTTCCGGACTCGGACGTTGGAAGAAGATATCCGCATTCTGCCGCCACCCGGAACAGCACAACTCCGCGTCCTGGGTACCGGGTCACAATATCAAATGAATGTCCTTCTCTATGAGCGCAAGGCGGACGGCACGCGCATCCCGCTCTGTCGTGGACATTGGCAGGATTCCGAACCGGGTGTGGAGCGTTCATTGCGATTCGAACTCACCGGCTTGCTTCATACCGTCAAAGCGGGAAGTACGATCGAAGCGATCGTCCACGGCGGCGTTGCGCTACTGCCTGACATGTCCAATAATTTCGGAAATTTCGTGCTCGGCCCAGCGGCTTCCTCGCAGAACACCCTGTTCTTCGGTGGCACCGTTCCGTCCCGTATCTCACTGTATGTCGAGAACAAGGGGGCGACAGGCGTGCAGGCAACAGCCGCACCGACAGGAGTACAATTGCATCCCGTGCATCCGAATCCCGTTTCCACGGCCGGGACGGTCTCTTTCGAACTGCGGCAGGCCATGCCTGTGCGTCTGACCGTGCATGATGTACTCGGACGACAGGTATTGACGCTGGTCGACGACGGCCTGCATCCGGGCCGATTCGATGTCACGCTTCCCGTACACGGATTACCGAACGGTGTCTATTTCGTCCGCCTCGGCACCGCGACCACGACGCACACACAGCGCATCACGGTCATGCGTTGACGCGTCATGCGTTGACGCGAAGCGGTGGCTGACGCGAAGCGGTGGCTGACGCGAAGCGGTGGCTGACGCGAAGCGGTGGCTGACGCGAAGCGGTGGCTGACGCGAAGCGGGATCAATGCACGAACTGATCGGCGTAGTATTTCGCGGTCAGCTTTTCGCCCGTCGCATTTTCTATGAGTTCATTCCAGTGCAGCGTGCGACCCGGCTTGAATACATTGTCCACCAGCCACATTCCCACTTCGGGACGATCGATATAGGCTTCCCGCTTCTTGTCCTTTACATCCAGGAGACGGGTGCAAATGTGGGCGTGTAATTGTGAGGCGAGCAGTTCGCCCATCAGGTAATTGTGGTAGTACGCAGGATACAGCGCGACATGGATTTTTGAGGCCCAGTCGGGGTGATCCCGTCCCTCTGGTTTCTGCAGCATCTGATATCGCTCGACCAGTCGCCACCAGAGAGCATTGAGATCCTGTTCCGGATTCTCATACATGGCCTTCTCGAATCTGTACATGACCTGTGCCCAGCGGCTGAACACAAGTT
>JAGTUW010000120.1 GCA_018224345.1 Bacteroidota bacterium | reverse complement strand
TTTTTCCTGCACGGTGGCTCAGACTGAAGACGATTTCCTTGGCCATTTTCCGGCAGACGGTGGCGAGTTTCCGTTCCAGATTACGGACCCCGGCCTCCTGTGTATATTCGCGAATGATTTTCAGCAGGGCCTCCTCCTGGAAACTGACGTCGAAGGTGTCGAGGCCATGCTCCCCAATCTGTTTGGGGAGGAGGTGTCGCTTGGCGATTTCTACTTTTTCATGTTCGAGGTAGCCCGGGAGTTCGATGATTTCCATGCGGTCCTGCAGCGGCAGAGGGATGTTGTATTGCACATTTGCCGTGGTGATGAACAGAACCTTTGACAGGTCGAATTCCACATCGAGATAGTGGTCGCTGAAGGTGCTGTTCTGCTCCGGATCCAGTACTTCAAGCATGGCCGAGGTAGGGTCGCCATGGAAGGTATGGCTCATCTTGTCGATTTCATCAAGCAGGATGACCGGGTTTGCCGTTCCGGCCTTGCGCACGGCCTGTATGATTTTTCCGGGCATCGAGCCGATATAGGTACGGCGGTGACCGCGGATTTCCGCTTCGTCATGGATGCCGCCGAGCGCGATACGGGCGAAGCTCCGGTTGAGTGCGCGTGCGATGGATTTCCCCAGAGATGTTTTCCCGACGCCCGGAGGACCAACGAAGCAGAGGATCTGTCCTTTTATCTCCTTAACGAGATTCAGCACAGCGATATGTTCGAGAATACGGTCCTTGGGTTTTTCCAGGCCGTAGTGATCGGCATTGAGTACCTTTCTCGCATTCTGTATCGAGAGATTGTCGTCACTGAAGTTGATCCACGGCATGGCCAGTAGCCAATCGATGTAATTGCGTGTCACCGTCGCTTCGGGAGACATCATCGGTGTTTTCCGCAGTTTTTCGAATTCCTCCAGGGCTTTGTTCAGCGCCTCTTCGGGCATCCCGGAATCGATGATGCGTCGCTGCAGATCCTCGTATTCTCCTCCCTCACCGTCATCCTCGTCACCGAGTTCGCGCTGGAGAATGCGTATCTGCTCCTGGATATAAAATTTCCTTTGCGAGCGGGTGATGTTGTCGTTGACTTTCTCGTCGATTTCCTGCTCGACACGGAGAATGGCGAGTTCGTCGGTGATGATGTGAATGACGCGATAGTATTGCTCGAGCAGTTTTTCCAGATTCAGAATGGATTGCCGTGTGGAGATGTCGACAAGCAGGTTGGCGCTGACATAGTAAAGTTTGCGCAAGGGGTCGTCGACATTTTCATAACCGAGCAGTGTTTCGTTCGGGATGTCCCTGTGCGTGCGTACATACATTTCGAAGACGTTGTCAAGCTGCCGCATAAGCGCCTTGATCTCTGTCGTCTTCTTCACCTTGCTTTCAATGACGCGGATGTTTGCCCGCATGAAGTTTCCATCAGTGTGGAATGCGGTCGCCTGACTTTGGAAGAGTCCGTCGACAAGGACTTTCATCAGTCCGTTCGGGAGTTTGAGAACCTGGAGAATGCGTGCGACGGTCCCGTACGCGTAGAGGCCGTCTACTGCTGGTTCCTCTTCTTCCGGGTCCTTCTGTGTCGTGACAAAGATGAATTTGTCATGCTCGATTGCCTCGGTGACGGCATGAATCGACGACTCACGCCCGACGAGAACAGGGAAAATCATGTAGGGAAAGATCACGACATCCCGCAGGGGGATGACCGGAATGAGCTCAGGTATCTGGTCGGGAGTCGGATCTGGAAGATTCAGGTCATTCATAAGAACGTATGCCGGTACTATGATTGAATAACAACCATCCGTGTAATGGTTGTCCATCGCTGTCCCCGATTCGGACACCGTTCCCGAGAAGGGGCGGGCAGGGGGCGTGTCGACGGTCACGAATTGTTGTTTGCCAGGACGTTCAATGTCATGGCAATCTCATAAGATAGAGTCATAGCCGGCGAGAATCAATGCCACTGTTCATCCGGTCTCCCGGCACACCCACGATACAGACATGCGATTTGTCTTTTCGCCCCGGTTTCCATACTTTAATATCCCTAACGCTTATACGCGGAAGGGGATTTTACTCAATGTGCGAGGAGTCTGTATGTCTGTTGAAATGGACCGCGTCAATCAATTAGTCAAAGAACATCACATCGAATTCATCGATCTGAAGACAATCGATCTGGTGGGTCGGCTGCATCACATCACGCTGCCGCTACGCGAAGGAACGCTGCAAAGTCTGATGGATCAGGGGGTGGGTTTCGACGGTTCGAGTTTCGGTTTTGCCAAGGTGGAAAACAGTGACATGGTGCAGAAGCCGGATCTTTCCACGGTGCAGATCGATCTGTTCCGCAACCGTCCGACACTGACCTGTTTCACGAATGTGTTTCTCACCGACGAGAAGCGTTCCCGTTTCGTGCAGGACGTCCGCTGGGTCGCGCGACATGCCGAGGAATTATTGACGAGTCTGGGGATTGCGGACGGGACGCACTGGGGTCCCGAGCTCGAGTATTACATATTCTCGCAGGTGGATTTCGATACGCGGACGTCGGCATCGTTTTACAACGTCGATCACGCCGAGGAATTTTTCCAGA
>JAGTUW010000119.1 GCA_018224345.1 Bacteroidota bacterium | reverse complement strand
GGCAGAATATCGGCGCCGATACCGTAATGGTTGCGCATTTCCAGAAAGCGGGTGGATGCATCGGCGAGCAGCAATTCCTCCGTTCCACCGGGACGCCCGATGCGGACCGCAAGCGCCGTGACTTCCTGACCGGGCAGCAGAAAGAGCAGACTGCGTCCCTCATGCACCTGATAATCCAGTCCTTCGATCAGAGGGCGCCAGGTTGCCCGGTGACCGGCGATCACGGTTTCGGGCAAATCATCGGCCCCACGTTCCTCCTCCGTTGCAAGAGAACGATACACATGCAGCGACAGAGCCGCGAGCGGTACGGGCCGACGATCGGGTCGCAGTGCATACACCCTGTTTCGCAACCAGTCGATGTCGGCGATCATCTGTTCACGTATTCTGTTGCGGCCCTGGAAGACCTCCGTGTATGTCGCCGTCGTCTTGTGCCCGCCTTGTGCCTGCAATTCAAGAAGACTGCGTCCGTACATCTCCGTCCTCTCCCCGTACACCGCTCTTCCGCCGGCGCCGAAGAGACCGAAATCCTGTTGCAGCAGTGATCCGGCTTTTTCCGCACGCATATCACCCCATTGGAGTGACTGCAGCACATCCTCACGGGCACCCCTGTACTCCGCGCCATAGACGACGTCTTCATAATCGGCGTCGTTGTACGTAGCGCTCAATCGTCTGTTGCCGCCCAGGTCCATGCGCGCCTTGAGGTCATTCCGGTTGACCGGGTCCATGCTCTGCCCGTGTTCTCCCCCACCGCTCATGAAGGGATTGCGGAACAGCCAGGAGCTCCGACTCCCACTCAGATCCAGCCGTACATCGCTCCCGAAATCGATGAAGCTGCCTCTGGCGGGATCGAGTGAAATACCGGCATGCCCATCCGGCGTCTCTGTCAGCAAGGGCATTTCATACCATCGGTCGGCCTGGGTAACATACCAGATCAGTGAGTGATCGGTGAAGGTGGCGATGCCGTTCCCGGTCGGAAACAGAATGTCGTAGCGGCCTTCCGGCATTCCCCCTGCCGTGCTGTAATATGTCCAGCTCCCGGTAGCGCGATCATACCTGGTCAGACCGGAAGCGGTACTGAACCAGAGGGCATTGCCGTCGGAGGAAAGCGCGACCGCGCGCAGTTCCCGATCGGGAAGCTGGGCGATTTCGTGAAAGGGATGCAGTGCATCGGACGCTGCATCGTATCTCCAGAGATCGTCCGTGGTCACAATCCAGAAGCTGCTGCCCTGCAGTATCAGATACCGGATGTCACTGCCTGAAAACGAGCTCAGGGAATAGGGAGAAAACACACGCGTCGACAGGTCGAAGCGCAGCAGATCGTGATCGCGCAGCAGCCACAGGGTGCCGGCGGCACTGAATGCGTCGAGGACACGGCCGTCCTGTGGCGGCGCATACATTCTCCAGCGCTCGTAACGCGGATCATATTCATTGACACCGCTGCCGGTGACCATGAAAACCCTGTCATCACTCAGTGCGAAGGCATGGACCGTATCGCCTGTCAATCCCTGCTCCGTACCGATACGCTGCCATTGTTCGATGAGATCGTCGAAGCGCGCAGCGCCTCCACTGCCACCCGCCCACACATAGTCCGCTTCGAAGGCCATGGCCCGGGTCACGGTCACCGACAGCGATTTATCGCTTTCGAAATGCAGCATGGTGTTGTTGCGCTGGTCAAAGGCGGTCAGTCCGCTTCCCTGGCCGATCCACAGAACATTGCCACGCATTTCCAGTGCAGTGATGTCGGAGGAAAGCAGCCCGTTTTCCTGTCCCCAGGCCGACCATACGTTGTCTTCGGCCCGATAGCGGTACAGTCCCCGGGACGTGCCGATCCACTGCGAGGAGGCATGCGTGAGCGTGGACCAGCTGCGATCAGGATATTGAACGGTGGTTTGTGCGCTTGCTGCAGCCGGCCACAGCAGCAGAGAGAGAAACACTACCATGCTGCAGTGCAGGGATGCGTGCACGTCGCTACCCCAGTGTATTGCGGGAGATCAGATGTTCGGCAATTTGCAGGGAACCGGCGCCGCGTTCTGCGGCGAGGGCGATATGGCGCACATCAGAGGGATTGAGTGTGCGTCCGGCCCATTGCGCAATATCGAGCGTCGCCGCATCGACAGCGACCGGGTCGATACCGGCAAGAATGTAGTTGAGCGTCTGCACGGTGCCCGGCCCCTGCGGCCCACTGTCGAGCAGCGCATGCACGGCGTCCATGATGGTCAGTTGCGGCCGTATGGTGAAAGCCAGATCTGCCACAGCGCTGCTGAGATCGTAGGTGCCGTGGAAGATGCGCCGGTCGTAAATCAGCCCCATGAGATTTTTCATGCCGAAGCTCACTGTCGTCCCGCCGTGATGCTTGGCCGTCGGCAGGTTGATCAGTACATCGGCCCGTTGCAGAATTTTCGCCACTGCGATTTCCTTGAATTCCACTGTATCCGGAGAGGCGATGACCTCGAACTGTTGTTCCTCGCCCAGTTCGACAAAGCTGAGATCCGGCATCTCCCCGGTGAGCGCCGTCATGCCGCTGCGTTCCAGGCATGCCGTCGAGCGCCGCATGGGGAAATCCGTCGCAATGATGCGTCGCGCTCCGGCTTCTGCACAGAGGCGTACGACCTCGCGTATCACATCGGGATGTGTCGTACTGCCCCATTCCGGCGGATTGGGAAATGACATGTTCGGTTTGAGCAGTACCACATCGCCGGGTGAGACGAAGGCGTCCATTCCGCCGAGTGCCTGCACGGCCGTCCGCACCGCGGCGGCGATGTCCGTTCCTTCGACAATGGAAAGCTGAGCCGGCAGCGCCGCGCCGGCAGACTGCGTTGTTCCGGCGGGGAGCACCGATCCAGCGGGTGATGCGGCGAACATGCTGTCGAGCCGGAACATCGATGCGAGACCCAGGGCCGATGCGCCGAGAACGCCGGCCTGGAGAAAGTGACGTCGTTTCATCATCGGATTTTTCCTGCGACATTGTTGGCGAACACTTCAAGCACATCCTGTCCTTTTTCTTCGGAGGTGAGAATGCTGATCAGGATGTAGTAACGTGACTTGCTGAATTTCATTGTCCATGAAAACAGGTCCTTTCTCGTCTCCGCTTTCGCTGCGGGGGGATTCATCGGTTGAAAAGCGTTGGCGAACACATTGTTCGGATCATCGAATACCATGATGGCATTCTCCGCATTTCCCTGGTCATAGATCTGGATTTCCATAACGATGCCCGCCTGCGTATTCACCGTTCCGGTAAAGCTCTGCATCGTGGCTTCGACAAAACCGTGATTGGTGTACAGCTCGAAACCGCCGTTGATCTGCTCCGCGAGATCCGTTGCATTCGTCGCCTTCCATTGTCCGTCTGCTCCGCCGATGCGTGCCCATCCGCTGATTTCGTTGTCGCGTGGCATCAGGTCGGCAATGGTGATAATATCGGGATCGGTAACCGAATCCGATTTGTCACAGGCCGTCATGAGAAACAGGGGTATGGTGAAAAACAATACCATGATTACAGGTGTCCATCTCTTCATAAAGCTCTCCAATAGCCTGAATGATCCGCGGCGTGGCGGGAGAAAACGTGTATGGTTATTTGACCTTGAGCATCCGTATTTCAGTGCTCGACCCTTCCGCAGTCGCGCGTGCGAGATACGCGCCGGCGGGCAGATCGGCGGTGCGGAAGGAAAAGTAATGCATGCCGGCAGGGACGGTCGTGCTGACAAGAGTTGCAACGCGGGCTCCCGTCATGTCAAAGACATCGATCTGCACATGTGCATCACGCGGAAGAAAGAGCGGTACGTCGGTTTCGTTGACGAAAGGATTGGGGTAGTTCTGTTCGAGATTCCACGCAGACTCGCTGTGCTGCAGCGCCACCTCGACGGTGGAGGAATACTCGAATCTGCCGTCACTGTCCATCTGACGAAGCCGATAGAAAAGGGAGCGGTATTGACGGAGCGTCGCGATATCGCTGTCAACGGCACGGTACTCGCACGCACTGCTCGTCGTGCCGGCGCCGGGCACGAAATCAATTTCCACCCAGTCGTTCTGTCCGTCGGAACTGCGTTCGACGGCGAAGCCGACATTGTTGATCTCCTGCTCGGTTCGCCACTGCAATTCCACCACGCCGTTGCGCAGCGAAGCAGTAAAGGAAACCAGTTGCACGGGCAGTGCGATGTTGATGACCGTCATCGCCGAGGGGTCGGCGATACCGAGATTGTAGGGCGCTGCGGCCGCCTGGTCGATATAGGTCGCATTCTTGCTGCCGAGGTTGTTGGCCGTCCGCAGATTGTTGATCATGATACGACCTTGCGCATCGATGGCGACGGGGTCCTGTGAAAGCAGGATTTTGTTTGGTGTGGCCTGTGGATTGCCACCGGGGCCGCCATTGTACACGGCATACAGTGCATCGAGTATGACCAGCTTCTGTTTGCCCGTCATGACATTGCTTGCCATGATATCCAGTATGGCATTCTTGTTGCAGTGTATGCCCAGCGACCCGCCCGGATTCAGGGTGCCCATATGGTTTTTGAACGCGAGTGTCAGATTCAGCGCCGAGCTGCAACTGTGATCCTTCAGCACGGGCATGTTGATGAGAAAATCCGAGGTACGCACACTTTCGCTGTACGGTCTGGCCTTGCCATCGCAGTTTATCGTATGCCCGAGATTCGGAAAGCTCGCGTCATAGACCAGGTTCACCGCATGACCGAAATAAGAAGTTGTGTACCCTTTGTTGTTGAATGAATGGCGTTCATACACCGTGATATTGCCCGCCGGAATGCCCCCGAGCATCTGCCGCAGGCGGTTGATCACGGCCTTGACCAGTTCTTTGCGTGTCGGCACAGAACTGTTGATCAGATTCGGTTTGATCGCAATACGGGAATTACTGGTCAGTCCCGGAAACAGCGATGCCAATGCCGCCGCCGGAGAGGTGTAGATCCCGGCGAGCTGCATGATACCGACATCGAACATGCCCTGCACGACCTGCTCGTCGACATTGTTCAGTCCAAGCACGGCATCGGGATGATGAACGATGGCGATGCGGCCGGGATTCGGATAGGCATAGGTCCGTACGGGAGCAGCCGCGGATGCGGCATCTTCCGTCGGCGTCGCGGCGCCGAGTCTGCCAGGCAGCAATGAAGCGCCGGCAAGGAAAGATCCGGTTCTGAGAAAAGCCCGGCGTGAACGGTGTTTGTCCTTCATGGCGCCCCTCCGCGGGGAATGTGCGTGTTTCTTGTTGTCTGGCCATGTGGCGAGGTACTGAATCACAGGAAAAGTAGGCATCCGGGTCATGAGATGCAATACTATTGTACTGATTGCAGGGGCGGTTTCTGATATCCGGTGCGACCCCCGTACACCGTCGGGTTCGGGTGATTTCCATATAACCGTTTTGCCTGAAATCGGTGGCCAGAACAATCGGAACAGGCGGCTGGAATGAACTGAAATGGGTGCCCGGATTTATCGGAATATGCATTTGGTTGACAGACTCTGTTGCAGAGAGCTCAGTCGGATTCTGTGTCGGGTTCCTCCAAACGCTCGAGTGCCTCGCGAGCCGTCTCCATCAATATATACACATGGTTTTTATCATCGACCAGGCTGATGAAGCCATGTTTCAGATAAAACTTTCTGGCGGAATCGTTTTTTGCATGTGCCTCAATGGCACGAGCCCCAATCTGGTCCGACAATGAAAGAGCTCTTTCAATTGCGTCCCACAACAACTCACTCCCATAGCCCTTTTCTCGGTGCGATTTTGATACTGCCAATCGGCCTATTCGAACCGCGGGGACTGGATGGCGGGGAAGTCCTTTGATCAACTCTTTCTGAAGGTCGATCATTCTGATCTCAGCCATCGAGATCGCATAATAACCCAATATCTCACATTCGTCCTCTTTATGCAGCACGTATGTGACGCTCATCCGCTGCGTCATGTGCTTCCTTGCTCTCTTGCTCAGAAAGTCATTGAGCTCGGGGACATCGCAGTCGAAGCCTTTCCGATCAAAGTCAGGAGAAAGCAGTGAGATGCAGAGATCAGAGACCATGAGACGATTTGATCTTCTGTCTGTGGCGCCTGGCAGCTTTCAACAGCGCCTTGTTCGGCTTTGCGGGATTTTCCAGCATACGCATGAATTTTTCAGAATCGGCTAATGAAAGCTCAGTAGCCCGATACTCACGCAATACGCTTTGGGCGACTTTCAGACTGTTTGACACAATGAAGCTCATAAGACTTTGCCCTGTCGCGGTAGCAGCCGCCTCAAGCATCGCTTTCTGTTTCGCTTCAAGACGAAGATCTATTCTACGGTCTTTTGCCGGTTTCTCATGTTTATCGTCAAACTGTGTGATCAGTTCTTCCATTTCTACGCTCCTATGTCAAATAATCATATCGAAAAGCAACACTTCTGACTATTTCGTTATCGTCGCATACGCTTGTTCTGCAACACAATCTATACAGAATAATTCCGTAAAGTGACAAGAACAATGACTGAATACGGTAAATATCCGTAACGAGCCAGTCTTGACTCAAGAATACGGCATATTTCCGTACAAGTCAAGCATTTTTTCTCCCTCCTGTTTCTTCCACAAAAAGGCATGATTCAAATTGCTGCCTGACAAGCGCGTACGGCCCGGCGCATGATGACGTCCTGGGGGCAGCGGCGCCCGGGGGAGCAGGATGGGGTCCTGGGGGGAGCGGCGCCCGGGGGAGCAGGATGGGGTCAGGGGTAGCTACTGTAAGGGCGAAAAATTTTTCGCCCTTACAGGTCCCGCGCCACAGCCCCCGCGCCACAGCCCCCGCGCCACAG
>JAGTUW010000118.1 GCA_018224345.1 Bacteroidota bacterium | reverse complement strand
GGAGGTCAGGAGAATACTTGCAAATTTCATGGCATGGGCCCTCTGATGGTGAGACATGGAATGGGTGAAATCTCTTAACAAACTCAAAGAGTAATACGTTCGATCAACTGCTCGACTTTTTCACATTGCATACTGTGGCTGAAATGCAATTGCGCACACGCATGTGCATTGCGCGCCAGCCGTTGCGCCAGCTCCCCATCTTCTGCGAGGCGGCGGATGGCTGCAGCCAGTGCCACCTCATCGGCCGGTGGAATGAGCAGCGCTGTCATCTCGTCAGTGACGAGATCGGGCGTACCCCCACTGTCGGTGGCAACGACAGGCAGACCGGCCGCCATGGCTTCGATTGTTACCATGCCATAGGTTTCCGACAGCGAAGTGAGTGTGAATGCGTTCATCGCCGCGTATGCTGTGGATACATTCTCCCGGAAACCGCGAAAATGAATGTATGTCTCGATGTTCAGTTCACGAGCGAGGGCATGGAGCTCTTCCGCATAGCCCTGCGTCTCGCCGCGTGTCTCCTCGCCGATGAGGAGTGCGTGTATATTCAGGCCCTGATTGTGGAGTTGTGCGACGGCACGGAGCAGAAATTCCTGTCCCTTTCCGCGATCGAGTCTCCCGACCATGCCGACGATATAGGCCTCAGGTGGCAATTGCAGGGTGCTGCGCGCGGTATCACGTGTGATTGAAGCAGCGTACTGCCGCAGATCTATGCCGAAGGGAATGATATGAATACGTTCAGGAGAAATGTTGGTCAGTCGCAGGGTCTGCTCCGCCATAGAGGGGAGGGGTGCGATCCATGCGTCGAGATGCCGGTATTGCCATCGGTGGAGAACGTCCTTTTTTCGTTGCCCAATCTGCATGTGTTGCGTGTGTAGCAGCCGCAGTCCGACGTCAGAGCGACGTTTGGTGAGTACACCGAGAAGGAGATCCCTGCTTGTATTGAGGACAAGTGTGGAAATCCGCTCCTCGCCAAGCTGTCGTGCAAGACGATGCGCGGCGCCGCGCACGATGTACCTGCTGCGGATATCCAATGTCATGCAGGGAAGCCCCGCCGTGAGTGCGCGTTCACGTATCGGTGCGTCTTCAGCGGCCACCACCACGCAGTGATGTCCGCGTTCGCGCATCCATACAGCCAGCCGAATAATATTCAGTTCCATGCCGCCGAGTGATCGCGTTGTACAGCAGAAGGCTATGCGTTGAATCTCATGCATGCGGCAATATCGCGAAATCCGGAAAAGTGCAAAAGCATGCACATGACGACAACACGATGCCGCAGAAGCAGGCAGGGAGGAACAGGAATAAGGAAACGCACGATGGCCGGGCGAGCGGTGCAGAATTCAGAGCGACCAGCCGATAGTATGGAATATCAGGTTGTCCCGCTCAACACGGAGAATACACAGCCCGGGTACGATATAGAAGACGGTTTCCAACTGTCGTTGGCGCCACACTTCGTAGCGGTGGCAGGGGAGGGAGACCGGGTGGTTCACCATGGTGATCAGTGTATCACGATGCGTGATACGGACTGTATAATCTTTGTTCCTGCCCATCTCATACATGCGCCCCGAGCGTGCAGGATATGGGAGTGTGTACATGTAGGTCGGACGCACTGACAGCCTGTTCGTATCCTCGACATGGACTGGCTTATAGAAGCTGAGACCGAGACTGTCGTTACGCAGCAGTAGTGGGAAAGCGGGTTGCCTCATCATAGGGGCGTGGGAAATGGCGATATAGGGAACATAGGAGAATTGCAGTTCTTCGATCTCCAGAAGCCGGGGTGTGACGGCTTTGGGGAGGGACACATGACGCGGCAGCTCAAATACATACACCCAGCGCACATCGTTGCGCAATGGAAGCAGGACACCGGTGGAATCCGTCGGTACGACAGCCGGTGGTTCAGTGTCCGGAGTGCGCAGTGGCGGATCGGCTGGAAAGTCGCAATTCGTGAGCAACAAAAAACTGCCGGTGATGATGATCGCTGTCAACAGCCGCGTTATGGTAAGTGTGTGTAACATCAGAATCGTACATTCATTCCGTAGTGAAACCCCAGTTTTTTGCTTACCACGTTTCTGAGATGAAACATCGCAACGGAGCTGAGATAGACTTCCAGTCTCGGTATCAGCTCGGCTTTTACACCGACGGCCATTTGTGGCAACAAAGCCGCACTGCTCAGGCCGACGCCCATTTCGACATACGGCTGAATGAAGGTCGACGCGAGTGTCCAGCGAAGATAACTACCGGCGTAGCCGTACGTGTAACCGACCACACCACCATAATCCGGAATGCGGTCGATATCGACTTCCGGACCGGGTATTTCATGGAAGGCCTCCTGTCCGATGAGTAAGCCGGCCTCCCAGGAGGCGGAAAAACGATACCCCAGACGAAAGACGGCATGGGTCAGCATGTTGCTCAATGCCCGTGCTTCATCGGCAGGCAACTGATACGCGACACCGCTTTCCACACCGGCCATAAAACCGTTATGTATGCTGCGGACAATTGCAGGCCGCTCTCCCGTCCAGTTCCGCGCATCATGCGTTTTCACCATCCTGCGTTCATCCCGGAACAGTTCTTTTCCCTGTGTATCCGTTGCGGTGAACACAGCGGTGTATTCATCGTCCGGAAGGTCATTGGCGTTCCACACGTATTCGTAGGTCCCGGGCTCGCGCCGGCCTTCATCGATCAGCAGTTCTTCGTCCCTGATTCGGATGGAAAGGCGCACGACACTGGGTTTCGGGATGGCGTAGGTCAGCAGCGTGCGAGCGGCGAAAGGTTCGGGGAGGTTTTCCGGTAAACCGAAATGCCGGGGAATTTCCAGAGTGATCAGCACTGCCTCCTGCAGCGAAGTCGGGACGGCCGCCCCCCCCTCGGGAAGTGATGCATCCCAGGAGGGCAGATCAAATTTCAGGGGTAGGTTCCCCTGCAGTTCGACTGTCCGTGAAAATACTTCGCTGCCATGCACGATCAGCCGATCATCTTCGATACTGACCACTGCGCGCTCAAGCAGAACCTCCGCGGTCAGTAATGCATCCTTGTAGCTGATGGGGACGAGTGCGGTACGCAACATGTAGCGGTAGCTGCGAGGTGCAAGCGGGAGTTCCTGATCCGTTTCTCCGGCACGTGGCAGATCGACGAGAAGACCGCCCTGGAACACCTGACCCCGGGAATCCGATGAAGCTGGTTGTTTGCCACGCCGTCCTGCGTCGGGGTCTGCCCCGTGAAGAGAAGATTGATGCAGATCGATAGGACCGCGGCGATAGACCACATCTTCACCATTCTGCCGTCGTATGTATTCCACCGCGCAATCCAGCTTTGGCAGTGTCTGACTCAGACTGCTGCGTTCAGCCGCCGCGCTGAGTTCTCTGGAAAATACGTCATCGCGTGCGACGAGTTCATACGCGTAAATATCCTGCCCGGCCGAAGGAGAGTACAGGGACAGCAGGAGCAGGATCGTCAATGTCCCTGTCGCTATGGTGCATTGCATGTTCATCGTCTCAGTGAATGCGGTCCTTTGACGAAATCTGTACGCTTTCGACGGAGACCAGCATGGAGTTGTATTGCTCTATGTAAGTTTGCGTCTTTTCTGCCCGTGGCAATGTGTCCGCAGTGCCGGCGAGGGTGGGGCGCTCCTCTTCCGGCATATCCGTGGCGACCGGATGCTCCTCATCGACAGGATCCGTCTCGCTTACGTGTGCCATGTCCGCATCCGTGGCCGGGTGCCCGGGGATGTCCGCTTCTGTCACCGTGTTGTTCTCATGTTGATTCGCCATCCCACCTGTGGCCACAGTCCGCGGGTTGCTGTGCGGAGCAAAATCGTCGCGGGCAGTGTCCTCATCCTGCAAGCGGGTGGCAGGGACGGTGCGGACGATAGTCGCAGGACGCTCGATTTCCCGGATTTGTGTGACCGTATCCTTCGTCACTATATACACGGTATCCGGTAATTGTGCAATCGGGAGGGGCGTCAGCGTGGAATCCTCGTTATCGGGATACAAGAGGAAGAGCGCGCTGACGAGGGCGGCGGTGGCTGCTGCGGTCGCGGTGAACTTTGCCCAGCCGAAACCCGCATGCGGGGTTCGTTCTCTTCGTTTTGCCTTCTGCGTCTCCTCCTGTTGCAAGGCCTCGGACTCCAGCACATTGATGCGGCGAAGGACCTCATTTCTCACGTCCGTAGGTGCATACGTATCGTCGCGAAGTGTACGCAGTTTCAGACTCAGGATGAGGTGGCTGCGAAGCAATTCTGCAGTTTCCGGCTGACGGCTGCAGGCCTCGAAGAGTTCCCGCTCCTGCTCAGGCGTGCTGCCACGATGCAGATAGGCGGTGATCAATTCCTGGATACGTTCATTCATAGTCGTTCAATATGGGTTCAAGGAGAGTATATAATTTCTGCTTGGCGCGATGAATGCGCACTTTGACATTGGAAAGCGATGCACCGGTGATTTCAGCGATTTCCTTGAGCGAAAACCCTTCGAACTCGGCCAGCAACAGCGCCTCGCGGTACTCGGTGGGCAACTGGTTGATCGCCTTTCGCAGATGATCGTGCGCATCACGTGTCGTCATTCCGTCGCCCTGAATACCGGGCTCGGGACTCGAATCGAGCGAGATATGGCGCTTATCATTGCGCTGCCGCGATTTCATGGCGTTGAGACATTCATTTCTTGCGATCCGGAACAGCCAATTCGCTTCCTTGGCTTCATCACGTAATGTGTGTAACGCCTGATACGCCTTGATAAACACCTCCTGGTAGATATCATTTGCCAGATCGTGATCTCCGACGACATAGATGCAATAGGCAAACACACGTCGGTCGTAAGACGCGTACAGTGCATCGAAACGCTTGCGTCGATCGCGTTCGGTCATCGGAGCTTCGACCTGTCAATTCCATTGTTTTTCACTTCCTCGACGACAAGGGCGTGTGACTTGTTGCCGGCAGAAAATGACAACAGGAATGGGTGAAAGTTACAGAATACGGGGATATTCCCGCCACACGAAATATGCCTAACATACAAAAAAACAATGACTTGCAGGTGAATGAAGGAAATGAGGGAAATGAGGGAAATGAAGGAAATGAGGGAAATGAGGGGAATGAGGGAAATGAGGGAAATGAGGGAAATACTGGGAGATGCTGCGCAATCGTGGCGCGAACGGACAGGCGGGAAAAAGACGGTATCATGCGGAGAGTAGTAGGTAAATACGTATTTTCCAAGGATAAGTGTTTGTAGCGAGAGTGGTATGAAAACGAAACCGGCAGCGAAAGCAGTAAAACACCCGAAAAGCAAAAAACCGCTTCCCCTGATCATTATTGGTGGGACGGTGTTGATCCTTGCAGTCGCGTTTTACATCATTTCTCGCGTCGTCCTCGACCAGCGCGATCCTGAAGCGCGACGCGCTCTCTCGGAGATGGCCGAGCGGCGTGACGGCGGGCGCGACGATGACGGGGTGCAGCGTGAAGCGAAAGGACAGTTTCGTGATGATGCTTCCCTCTCATTTTTCGCCTCTGATGGGACGCCCCGCGTGCGTATCAGTGTGGAAATCGCGGAGAATGAGGTTTCCCGCACACAGGGACTGATGGGGAGGCAGCAGATGGCGGAACTGCAGGGCATGTTGTTCATTTTTCCGAACGAGCAATACCGGTCCTTCTGGATGGTCAACACGCCACTGTCTCTCGACATCATGTATGTCAACAAAGAAAAAGAGATAGTCACGATTCAGCGCAATACAGTGCCCTTTTCGGAGGAATCAATCCCATCGACGCGTCCTGCTACCTACGTGATCGAAGTCAACGCCGGCTTTGCCGACAGACATGGCATCACCGAGGGAGACAAGGTCCAATGGTTACGCCGGTGACAACCGCATTGTGCTTCCGATCCTGACTCTGCGAATCAACATGCCTGATGAAGAATATAGAGATTATGAGACGCTTTAATACTTTTACGATTGCTTCCTTTCTCACCGGAATGTTCCTTGCCGTTTCTGTCCTTCGGGCACAAGAGGAAGCACCGAAGAACATCATCCTGCTCATCGGTGATGGTATGGGAGTCGGACAACTGACAGTCATGAAGACCATGCTTGGGGATATGTCCCTCGATGCTTTCCCTGTCGGCGGATTGATGACGACATCATCGCTGGACAATTTTATTACCTGTTCTGCAGCGGCGGGTACAGCATTGAGTACCGGATATCTGACAGACAACGGCATGGTGGCGCTGGCGCCGGACGGTTCGTCGCTTCTGACGCTGCTCGAAGCTGCGCGGGACCGTGGCAAGGCGGTCGGTGTCGTCGCGACAAGCTCTGTCACGCATGCAACGCCCGCGAGTTTTCTGAGCCATGTGCCGCGGCGTTCGCAGCAATTCGAGATCGCGATTCAGATGGCCTCCTCCGGTGCTGATGTCATTGTAGGCGGGGGCAGGCGGTTTTTTCTTCCCGAGGGTGAAGATGGGGGACGCAAGGACGGTGCGAACCTGATTGCAGAGATGCGGCAGGCCGGATATACCTATGCCGAGG
Source organism: Bacteroidota bacterium (assembly GCA_018224345.1). Classification (GTDB taxonomy): domain Bacteria; phylum Bacteroidota; class Ignavibacteria; order SZUA-365; family SZUA-365; genus SZUA-365. The sequence continues at coordinate 1,575 of JAGTUW010000118.1, read as the reverse complement.
CGCATGCCCCGGAATTGCCGGATGAAGGGAAGTTGCTGTGGTTGCTGGCCGATGATGCGTTGCCCCGGGCGGATGAGCGACCCTACGGCTTGGGAGAACTGGTAGAAGTTTCGATTTCTCTGCTCTCGCAGCGTGAAGAGGGCTTTGTGCTCATGGTCGAGGGGTCGCAGATCGATTGGGCAGGACACAGCAACGACATTGCCATGCTGCGAGCTGAACTCGGGGATTTCGAGGGTGCAATCACCGCTGCACTGGCCTTTGCCGAACGGGATCAACGCACATTGCTGTTGGTGACCGCAGATCACGAAACCGGTGGACTGTCGGTGGTCGGTACCGCAGCGGATGGGTCAGACATGGAAGGCAAATGGATATGGGACGATCATACAGCCGACATGGTACCGTTGTTCGCCTATGGTCCGTCGTCAGCAATATTCGGTGGGTTGCATAGTATCGACCATGTCGGCCGGCTGTTGCATTCCCTGCTTCTTCCATGATGCATGCCGTCGCCGTGGAATTTCGGCGACCAAAGTGATCACGGGCTTCCGAAAGCAACTGTTTTCATAGAACAGCAAAGGGCGATCTGAAACATGAATCTGGACATGATGCTCACTCACGCTCCGGCATCACTGCTGCTTCTGATATCCATCGCGGGTTTCAGTTTTCTCGGTTTTCGCAATCCGGCGTTGACCGCACGATGTTTGTTGCATCCCTGGGTGATGTTCCGGGAGCATCAGTACGAGCGGCTGCTCCTCTCGGGATTTCTGCATGCCGATATGATGCATCTGCTTTTCAATCTGATCGCCCTCTACGCTGTCTCCATGCACATTGAGGTAGCGGTCGGTACGACATCCTTTCTTTTGATTTATTTTGGTTCCTTGCTGCTGTCAGGTCTGCCGGTAGCCATCCGCCGCCGCAATTCTCCGGAATATCGCGCGCTCGGGGCCTCTGGTGCTGTTTCCGGCCTTTTTTTTGCGGGAATGTTGTATTTTCCGGAAGCCAAAGTCATGTTGCTCTTTTTACCCATCCCGATGCCCTGGCCTGTGTTCTCTCTCCTTTTCATTCTGGTGAGTATGTACGGCGCGAAGACAAAATGGGATGCCGTTGCCCATGACGTGCATCTCTATGGTGCGGCCGCAGGATTTCTCATCGGATTGATCATCGAACCCACATCCCTGGGCAATCTGCTGCGGGCAATCGGCTTCGGTGGTTGAGCGTCTGAGACTGTGTAACCGATACGACCCTCACGTGTCTATGGTATCGGACGGTGTGTTTCCGTTTCAATATAAAGGTTGTGCATAGGCACATGCCTGTAAACTACTGCAATCATACCGATCAGGACCTTTTCAAGGCATTCGGGAAAAGCGGCCGAGAGAAGGACGATGCGTTCCGTGAGCTCTATTCGCGGTACGAGAGAAAGGTCTATGCATTTTGTTTGCGGCTCACCGGAAATCCCAATGACGCAGGAGATGTCTTCCAGGAAACCTTCACACGATTTTACCGGCACGCACAGAAGCCGGACGAACAGATCAACAATATGCTCGCCTACCTTCTGACCACTGCACGGAATGTGTTCCT
>JAGTUW010000117.1 GCA_018224345.1 Bacteroidota bacterium | reverse complement strand
CTCAGTTCGAACGGCGCTGCGAGATCCGTGCTCACGAACAATTCGGCCGTATGCGCGGCGGCGACTTCCAGCAGCCGGGGAAGCACATCGAGAGAACGGACTGTGAATTTCCATTACACTCACGGGGATATGGAAGAACAGTGTCGACCAAATGTAAACACAATGCCGACCAAATGAAAATAAACGCGCGACCAGATAAAAATACTGGTCTGACTCTCTGGAAAGTAGAAATCGCGATTTGCACCCGATCGTCAATCACACCCACACGACATTGCAATTCCATCGGACGTGGTCCCGGTGGGATACCACGGATATCAGAAACAGCCGTAGGGGCGAACCAAGGGCACCCGCAAGGGGTGCCCCAGCAACGGTCGCTCATTGTTGCGTCTCTCTGCGACACAGACTATATTTCACGCTATAGATTATTTTCACCTCGGAGGCTGTATGGGCATACTCGGTTGGATCGTACTGGGCGGGATCGCGGGTTGGATCGCAAAAAGTGCAACAGGTGTCGGGGCGGAGCATGGATGCCTGTTCAATGTGATCGTCGGTATTATCGGTAGCGTCGTAGGAGGACTGATGTTCTCCTGGCTCGGAGAAGCACCAGTCACGGGATTCAACCCATGGAGCCTCTTTGTCGCAACGGTCGGCGCTGTCGCGTTTCTCTGGGTCGCCAGCCTTTTCGGAGGACGACGGAGATAACATGGGGCGCGGGATCGTGACAATATTCCCGTATATTTGAGTTCTGTAAAGGGAGCCCAATACCTTCAGTATCGCGTCTTTTGAGGAGTACCTTATGAAGAATCTCAACATTACCAGAACCGGGCAGTCCCGCCTCGACAGCATCGACTACGGCAATCTCGGTTTCGGAAAGTATTTTTCCGATCACATGTTTGTGCTTGACTATGCCGACGACACCTGGGGTGAGCCGCGTATCGAACCCTACGGACCCATGGATATCGAACCGGCGAATTGCACACTGCATTATGGACAAACGATTTTTGAGGGAATGAAGGCCTATCGCTCGGCAAAAGGAGGGATTAATCTCTTCCGTCCTTATATGAACGCAAAGCGGTTGAACAGGTCCGCGGCAGCGGTCTGTATTCCGGCCATGGACGAGGAAACCTTCGTGGACGGAATCCGTGAACTCGTGAAATTCGATCATGCGTTCATTCCCCGTGAACGCGGCCATTCACTGTATATCCGTCCCTTCACCTTCGGTACGGGAAATTTCCTTGGTGTGCATGCATCCAGTACGTACCGCTTCATGATCATCACTTCTCCGGTGGCGTCCTATTACCCGGAAGGACTCAATCCCGTCCGTATCAAGGTGGATGAAGAGCATATACGCGCCGTTCGCGGCGGTCTCGGTCAGGCAAAAACCGCTGCGAATTACGCGGCAAGTCTCTACGCCGGCATGCAGGCCAAAAGTGAGGGCTTCGCCCAGGTACTCTTCCTCGAAGCGGTGTCACGCCAGTTCGTCGATGAAATCGGCGCCATGAACATCATGTTCATCATCGATGACGAACTGATCACGCCACCACTCTCACAGGGATCGATATTGCCCGGCGTCACACGGGATTCGGTATTGCATCTGGCAAGGGACTGGGGCATGAAAGTTTCGGAGCGGTCGATCGGCATTGACGAAATTGCCGAAGCGCATCGCGACGGAAGGCTGCAGGAATCCTTCGGTACCGGCACTGCCGCCGTCATTTCTCCGGTCGGCGAATTCGTCTACCGCGGAGAATCCCTCGTCATCAACGAACGCCGTATCGGACCGTTTGCCCAGAGGTTTTACGACACCATCACGGGCATTCAATACGGTGAAATCGACGATCCGTACGGCTGGCTCGAACACATTCCCATGTAAGCGACGGACCTGTGCGGCTCGTCCGCTCTGAATATCCTGCTGTGCATGGATCCTGAACATTCAGCTACTGCGCTCATGGCGCCCCGATACTGCGGGCGCCTTTTTTTTTCACAGATGCAAGGGGCAAGTCGATCAGTGGGAAGGAGTGCAGGAGGGGACGGGGAATTGTTGGGTACTGATTCCTGCTGCCGGAAACAGTGTGTGTAGTATCAGGATACGGTGGAGTTGATATCAGCGTTCCGTGACTTCCGTATCGGGTTCGATGTGGAGTCCGAGTTCGGCAAGTAATGCGCGCATGATGACGGTCGCCTTTCCGCGGAGGAATACATCAGTGATGCGTCGGGTGTAGTTGGATGCCTCGGTGTTCACTTCTATGATGAAGGCGCCGCGCTGTTTGGCTTCCTCCGGTACGAGACAGGCGGGCATGACCTCGCCTGTCGTCCCGATGAGGAGAAAGACATCGGCGAGTTCGGCTTCCCGGAAAGCCCGTACGCTGGCGTCTTCGGGTATCATCTCACCGAAAAAAATGAAATCCGGTTTGTACACATTTCCGCAGAGACAGCGCGGAGGAAGTTCGGCAAGGTTTACGCCCTCCGCCGGCAAGTGGGTATCGCAGGTCGAACAGAACAACCGCCGTGCATTGCCGTGGAATTCGATGACATTGCTGCTTCCCGCTTCCTGATGAAGATTGTCGATATTCTGTGTGATGACGGCCCTGAGCATGCCGGCTCGCTCCAGCGCTGCCAGAGCAATATGGGCATCGTTGGGTCGGCACTGCGCAAAGAAATCATAGAAGATTTCCCTGATGACGCGCCAGGAATCCTCCGGATGCCGGCGGAAATATGTCAGATCGAGACATTCCGGATCGTAGCGGCTCCACAGTCCTTCAGCCCCGCGAAAGGGAGGGACGCCGCTCTCGACAGAAATACCCGCTCCGGTGAACGCGGTCACATGACGGGCATTGCGTATATGACGTGCGGCACTGGCTATGGACATATCAATCACGTATACCGGGGAGGTGCAGGGAAAAGCGTGAACCGGCGCCGGGTGTGCTCTCGACGGTGATACGGCCCCCAAGAACATGCGCGAATTTCTGGCTGACGCTCAGGCCGAGTCCCGATCCATCGTAGGCACGCGTATACCCTTCGCTGGCCTGACGGAATTCATCGAAAATCACATGCAGATCCTGCTCGGCAATACCGATGCCGGTGTCCTCGACATGAACAGTGATTCCGTTCCGTGTCAGATCCTCGGGAGAATCTGCCGTGATGGCAATACGTCCGCTCTTCGTGTACTTGACTGCATTGTTCGTAAGGTTACTGAGAATCTGTCGCAGCAGACGCTGATCCGTATGAACGGAAAGTGGTTGGTCGGGAACACCGATGCCGAAATCCAGGCCTTTCTTTACGGCATTGGCCTTGTACAACGTGCCGACCTCGCGAATGACGGTTCGAACATCCACCTGCTCCCAATGCACGTTGAGCTTGTCGGCCTCGACGATGGAAAGATCGAGTATGCTGTTGAGTGTATCGAGCAGACGCATGCCGCTGGAGAGGATGACCGTCGCCATTTCCTGAAGCTCCGGCCGCTCTTCCAGTGTCTCTTCGAGCAAGCTCGCGAAGCCGAGTATGCCGTTGAGTGGAGTGCGGAGCTCATGACTCATGGTCGCGAGGAAGTTCGATTTGATGCGATTCATTTCCTCGGCCTTTTCCTTCGCGGCCATGAGTTCACGATGCACGCGCTTGCGATCGGTGATGTCGTTGATTATACCGTCGAGGTAGTGCAGACGACCGTCTTCGTCAAACACGGCCTGTATATTCAGAGCACAATCGACAACATTGCCATCCCTGTGGCGCAGTCGGACTTCCCAGTCCTTGATCAGGCCGTGCTTGCGAAGGACGGAGAGTACCTGGTTGCGTTCCTCCGTCGAAGCGTACAGATCATCGGTACGGGTTTTGTGAAGGCTCTCGACACTGTCGAAGCCCAGCATGCGGGCCATGGCGGGATTGGCGTAGATGATTTCGCCTTCGGGTGTGCTGCGGTACAGGGCTACCGGCAGATTGTCCTGCAGTGAACGCATGCGCGCCTCGCTGCGGCGCAATGCCTCCCGTGTCCGTTTGATGTCCTCGATGTCGCGCGTGATAGTGAGAATATGCAGTTCGCCGTGGAAGAGTATCAATTGTCCCGAAAGCAGTCCGGTACGCACACTGCCGTCTTTCATACGAAACGCTGCCTCGAGATTCCGTACCACTCCCTGTCGCTGCATCCGGTCAAGGAAATCCACCCGGTCGTCAATGTTCGCCCAGATCAGAATCCCGGGCGATGTGCGTCCGATAATCTTCTCACGCTCATAGCCGGTGAGCAGTGTAAACCCCTGGTTTACATCAATGAACAGTCCGTCGGAAAGCCGATTGATGCAGACTGCATCGGGAGTTGTGTGAAAGACACGGCGGAAAAGGTCCTCGCTTTCCTCTAGCCGTCGTCTGTCACGGGATTTTTCCGTCGCATCGTAGCCGTAAATATGCACATGCTCCGAATCCGGCGCCGCAACAACAGAAATATACAGGAGTGTTTTATCTGTATATAATTCCGTATCGAACCGCGTACCCCGCGCTCGTACACCGGCGATGATTTCAATCCACTCGGCAGGAAGAGCATCACCTTCCGAACAACCCCAGAACAGGAGTAACGGACGTGCCGCTTCGTTGGCGTAATGTAATACTCCGTCCCCTCGGGCGAGCAGGACGGGGTGAGGGTTACATGTTGCGAATTGGTCAATAATGTTGACCGCCGCTGCATCTGAGGAATGAGGCACGACTGCTTCCTTCTATCGCGGTGGACGTTGACGGCATTGTGAGAGTTCCCGCTGTGTCGCCAGACGGGAGGAAGGTGCGTCCGAATCGGGAAAACATGGTCCGATTCTTATTCATGTATAATAGGAAAAATGAACGCAATAATCAAAAACGCATTCTGTCCTGTCAGCGTCTGGTACAGATGAGTCGAGCAGGCGTCCTGTCCTGCCGCGGGTCATATCTCGGGGCATTTGTCCGGCCTTCCCTCAGCGGGAGGAAAGGACAGGCAGAAGGCGCTGCACGGCGCCACCGGGTCCATGCACGCGCAGCAGCAGCATGGAGGTAGCGACATCGGGTACAGAAAGGTGCAGCGTGTTATCTCCGGCGTGCAGTTCGCGCTCATGGCGATGGAGTACCTTTCCCGTCAGATCGCAGACTTCCACGATGACGGTGCCCGGCGTCCGGAGCTGCAGACGCAGATGGACATCCGCGCCGCTTCCCGCGACGGAATGGAGCGGGACGGGATACATGTCGCTGAGCTCGAACAGCGCCGGCGCCGGGGGTGTCTCGGGGACGGAAATCGTCGAGTACGCGCTCTTGTACACACCGCGGGATGCTGTCCCTGCCAATGGCACGGCTCCATAGAGAAGACCGAGTGTTGTGAATCCCTCATATGGGAAGGTGGAAAACGGGGTGATTTTATTTGGGAATTGAGGAGAAATGATCTTTATATCATTCACGTCGGCAAAAACGAGTTCACGCATAAAATTATAAACGAGATAGCGGGGTGCGGTGAATGCCTGAGGGATGGGAGACCACGTACGAAAAAAATCAGTACTCAGAAACAATTGCGTGGTCGTTACGCCGAAACAGTTATGCGTGTCCCGGTGCGGTGAGGCCTTTGCTTCAACGAAATAACGTGGGAGCCCATCCACCAGAAGAAGTTCCCAGGTCACCCCATTATTCGGACTGAAATACGGCCCGCGATCTGTTGCAGCCAGAAGATGAATACCGCTTTTCTGCAGTGTGGCGTCGCCGATGCCACCGCTGCCCGGTTGAATACTGCCGCGACGTTTCCAGCCGGTTCTCTTCTCATGGTACAATACCTCACCATCGGTGGCCAGTGTGTAAAATGGTTCCGCAGCGGTGATCGAAAGAAACGGACCGGCTTCGAGCGAGTCCGCCAACAACTCCCAATGTTCCCAGAGATCGCTGCTGCGGAGAATTTCGCCGTCTTCGGTAAGGACCGCTACTGTGCTCTCATGGTCGGGAAATGCACTGTGTTCAGTGAAATGGATTTCACGCACGCCGTAGTTCCAATAGCCCGGCGTGGCATGCTCCCACCTGTCGCTGCCATTCCAGGAGACATACACCCCGTCATTCGCGGTGCCGACCATGAAGATCAGGGAATCATAACGAACCCTGGCAATCTCTATATGCGTGATATTCTGAACGAATAATCCCATGTCGCTGACTTCATACGTCCGTCCGCCATCATCACTGCGCTGGACACGACCGTTGGCGGAAAAGAGCAGGAGTCCGTCACTGCGTACCCAGAGTCCCGAGACATTCCCGAACGGTTCGAACACATCCTGCTGCCAGGTGCTGCCGCCGTCATGGGAAATGAACGGACCTCCCGAGGTTTCAGCCAGCAGTGTGGCAGCGCCGGCATGTTGTACGGCGTAGGTATTGTGCAACGCCAGGTCGGGAAGCTCCTCCCAGGTCTCGCCCTGATCCGATGATCGGAAGGTGGCGTTGTTGAGTCCGACATGGAGCATATTCCCGTCGGGAACGCTGACGGAATAGACCACATCGTTCGGCAGCGCGTCGTCGATGGATTCCCAGCTCGCACCCCGGTCAGTGGAACGGAACAGTCCGGTCTGAT
>JAGTUW010000116.1 GCA_018224345.1 Bacteroidota bacterium | reverse complement strand
TCCCAACTGCTCGTTGGTGACACGTTTTCCCTGGGCAGCAGGCTGCACCCGCCAATCAACGGCTCCGTCGTCCAGATGACCGGCGGAACGCCCCGTATCGTACGAGATGGGCAGGTCAGTGTGGAATGGGTGGAAGAAGGATTGAAGAAATCGCGATTTGTCAAGGGACATTACGGTCGCAGCGCTATAGGAATCTCGCGTAGTGGAGATACACTGATCCTGATGACCGTCGATCCCTATAACCGCCGTGCCCGGACGCGTGGCGCATCATTGGAAACCATGGCGAAACTGATGATCGCGCGTGGAGCCTGGCAGGCGCTGAATCTCGATGGCGGGAGTTCAGCAACGATGGTTGTCGAAGGTCTGACTACCGTCCCCGGTTCCGGAAACCGCGGGAGCAGGAAGATTTCCACTGCACTGATGGTGGTCGAACAGATCGATGCTGTGATGAGCAGGGGAGGGCTTCCCAGTCCACGGAAAATCATGCCGCTGGAATAAGTCCCATGCAGGAAGCTCGCATCCCAGTGCAGAATCTCGCACATCCTGATATACAGCCTCTATGCAATCGTTAATCTAAAGTCGGACGGCTCATGCAGGCCAAAAAAGATAGTTTATACATGCTCAAATGTCTGCAACTCGCAGAAAAGGGGCGTGGCATGGTTGCCCCGAATCCTATGGTCGGCGCAATCATCGTGGCCGGGGGCCGCATTGCAGGAAAAGGCTGGCATAGGCGATTTGGTGGTCCGCATGCAGAAGTCGAAGCGATTCTTGATGCCGGGACACTTGCCCGTGATGCGACACTGTACGTTTCGCTTGAGCCCTGCAATCATTTCGGGAAAACTCCTCCGTGTACCCAGGCCATTATTGATGCAGGTATACGGAAAGTCGTCATCGGTATGCCCGATCCCAATCCTGATGTCACCGGGCAGGGAGCACAACGCCTTCGTGACGCAGGGGTCGTCGTTGTCGAACATGTCGAACGCTCACGTTGCGAAGCGCTGAACGAGGTCTTCATTGCCAACGTCCTTCATCGTCGTCCGTTCATCACGTTGAAGATCGCACAGACACTGGATGGGTTCATCGCACCGGTGAAAGGAAGCTCGCACTGGATCACCTGCGAAGAGGCACGTACCGAGGTGCACCGACTGCGGTCCTTGTACGATGCCGTGCTTGTAGGAGCAGAGACCGTACGAAAAGACAACCCCTCTCTCAGCGTTCGGCATGTGGAAGGTCCTCAGCCCATGCGTATCGTGCTGACACGCTCGTGGAAATTCACTCCTGCCGCTCGATTGTTCAGCGATGATATGCCAGAGCGCACCATCATCGTTACATCAAAGAAAAGTGCGGCGGCGCATGGCGAAGTGATCACGAAACTCCGTCGCAGGGGAGTGCGCGTATTCGAGGTTACGACCGACACCATGGCATATGCCTCACTGACTGCCACCCTGCAGCTACTTCTCAACGAACTGGGTATCCGCTCCGTGCTCGTCGAAGGCGGTGCGGAAGTATATTCCTCGTTCATGCGTTCCAGACTTGTTGATCGCATCGATCTGTTCGTCGCAGCAAAAATAATCGGCCAGGGCAGGGCGGGGTTTTCCGCTCTGCGGCCTCTGCATCTGAGCGACGCCTTCCGTTTCCGTATCGAAGAAATAATAAATCTCGGCGGTGATCTTTACACGATTCTCCGGCCCGTGAAGGAGGAATGATATGTTTACCGGTATTATCGAAGAGCTTGGGCAGCTGCTTTCCATTCGACCGTTCGGGAAGGCACGCCGTCTCGAAATTGCGGCAACTGTCACCCTTGAGGACTGCCTGATCGGCGACAGTATCGCAGTCAACGGTGTCTGTCTGACCGTTGTCGCGCTGACAGGAAGGAGCTTCACAGTGGAAGCGGTTGAAGAGACCATGCAGAAAACGACGCTTGATCATCTGCATACGGGAACATCATTGAATCTGGAACGCGCCCTTCGTGCGAACGGCAAGCTCGGGGGACATTTTGTGCAAGGTCATGTCGATTTCACGGCGGAGCTGCGCGGGATTGAAAAACGGGAGGGAAGCTGGATGGTGGAATGTTCATATCCCGACAGTGCTTCGCCCAATATCATTTCAATGGGCAGCATCGCAATCGACGGCGTCAGTCTGACTGTCGCGGAAAAGCAGGCCGGAAGTTTCCGTGTCTCTGTGATCCCGCACACATTTTCCACCACACTCTTCGAACGTTACCGCGCAGGCACTCGTGTCAATATCGAACTGGATATGCTGGGGAAATATATTCTGAATTATCTGAGTCATCTTCAAAAAGGAGAGGGTGTTTCCAATGCATATCTGAAGGATCTCGGATATTGATAGAAATACAGATGTTTGATTTGGATCAATAAGGGCTGCTCCGTAATTTGATATGATGAAGAATCGGAGCACGGGGCCGGCGGTTCTTTTCGCTCTTCTGCCGGTGTATCCCATACTGAATTTTTATGCCAACAACCTGGTGATCATTTCGCCGGGAACGATTGTGCTTGTAAGTCTCCTCACCGTGACCTGTACCCTCGTACTGGGATTGTTGACTGGTCTACTGACGCGTCGCTATGCCGCATCGATGGCTGCAGCAGCGGCAGTGATGATATTGTTGCTGTCGAACGGGCAATTTCGTGCCTTGCTCGTGCTGATCGGTTTTCCGCCGGCTGAAACCACACGATTTGTGTTGCAGGGCGTGTTGCATCTGTTTTTCGTTCTTCTTTCCATAGGTGTCTGGATTTCCGTAAGGCGTAATGAGAACGTGTTGCATGCACTCGCTGTCATCACCGTGGTGCTGTTGCTGCTGCCACTTCCCGAAATCTTTGCCTATCATAGCCGAGAAGAGAGCCCGGAGGTGACCAGAACTGAGGACGCCACACTGACCTTCCTTCCCGATAGCAGTGATTATCCCCATATCATCATGCTTCTTCTTGACGGCTATGCACGCGCTGACGTCCTGCGCGACGTATACGGGTACGATAACGGGAAATTCATCACTGAACTGCGTGCGCGGAATTTTTTTGTTGCCGACAGTGCTGCAACGAATCACACGCAGACCATCCTCTCTCTTACCACGCTCTTTACCATGCAGCCCCTTGATCTGACTCAACAAGGCAGGCTTCGACCGGGTGAAAGTGGTAACAATGCGCGGCAGGCACTCGTCGACGTGTACCGATTGGCCGATGTGTGGCGCATCCTCGGTGCCGCAGGCTATATCCGCCTCGTCACGGCGATGTACGGAGTACCAGCGCCGACGGAGGTCGATATCATCCTCCGCAATAAAATCATGCGCGATATTGATCTCGGGCTTTTTGCTGAAGAAACTTCCTGGATTTTCTTTCGCAAGCTTCTCTCGTATGATCCCAGAAGAAATCGTGCCGGCGATGTCAATGATTTCACATTTGAATTGCTCGATATCGCAGTGGATATTGCGCGGGACAGACGTCCGTCGCTATTGTTTGCCCACATCCTTGCACCACATCCTCCGTTTACGCTGTCCGCAGGGAGTGAACGGTCGCGGGACCGTTTCCCTTACATCAAGGATGGCAGCCATTATCACCAGGTACACGGGACAACGCCTGCTGACTATGTCGCAGGCTACCGTGAGGAACTGGCAGCGCTCAACGATCATGTCCTAAAGAAAGTCGATGAGATTATTTCCTCGGAGAGACCACTCATCCTGTTGCTCCTTTCTGATCACGGACCCGGAGCATTCCTCGATTGGGAGGACAGAAGCAAATCGAACATTAAAGAACGCATGGCCAGTTTTTTCGCAGTGTACTCATCCCATGGCGATGTGACAGGTTTTCCGCATCGCATTACACCTGTGAATGTATTTCCTGTGCTGTTCAACAGTCATTTCGGCACCGATTATCCTCTTCACGAGAATCACGCGTGGTTTTCGACGTGGACACGGCCTTTTCAATTGCATGATGTCTCGGAGGAGGTCTGGTAGCAACACAGCGTCACCTCCGTTCGCCTGAGGCACAACAACATCAAAAATCTGTATTAATCATGGTACCCCATTATGTCTGCAATTCTCTCTCTCATCACTTCTTCGCTGCTCGCTTATGTTGATCCCGGCACAGGCAGTTTCATCGCACAGATGCTCATTGCCGGATTTCTGGGTTTCCTCTTCATGATTCGCAGCTGGCTGTACCGTATATGGAGCAAGCTGCGTGGAAAACCGGTGACCTCGCAGGATGACTGACATAATGCGTTCTCACCCAGGTTCATTCAGAGATCCGGCCGGTTTTGTATTTACGCGTCATGATGAAATCCTGCGGGCAATTCTGCCAGCCGGGGAGGATGACTATAAACTTTTCGCAGATTCCGGGCTTGCAGAGGAGTTGCTGCGCAAGAAGCTGCTGTTGCCATTCGAGGAAATAGACAATCCTGAAGTTTCACCTGTCAGGGATGTCACGCGCATACTCAAAACACAGCGACTTGCGTTTTATTCCTTTCCTTATGAATGGAGTGTTGCGCAGCTCAGAGACGCCGCGCTGCTTACGCTGCGCGTTCTCCGTATTGCACTGAAGCATGGTATGACGCTGAAGGATGCTTCCGCGTTCAACGTTTCTTTCGATGGAGCCAGACCTGTGTTTACCGACCTTCTCTCATTCACCTCATATCGTGAGGGAGAGCCTTGGTCGGGGTATCTGCAATTCTGTGAACAGTTTCTGGTCCCGTTGCTTCTTTCGCAAAAAACCGGCACTACCATGTCGCACCTGCTTCGACCGTGGCACGACGGCAT
>JAGTUW010000115.1 GCA_018224345.1 Bacteroidota bacterium | reverse complement strand
ATACGCGAAAGCTCCTGCAGATCGGGACCGAACACCTTCAGGGCGATATTCGCACGCGATCCTGAAAGCATGTGATCGATGCGGTGTCCGAGCGGCTGTCCTACCGTGGCATGTGTCCCGGGCAGTACTGCGAGTTCCTCGCGCACCCTGCGGAGAAACGCATCGCGGGGACGGTCATTGAGTGTATAGCGGACTTCCAGCTCCGAGACATTCGACCCCATCGCATGTTCATCGAGTTCCGCTCGACCGGTACGCCGGGCGGTGGCATCCACTTCCGGGAGCGCCAGCAGCAGTCGTTCCGCGCGCCGGCCGATGGCATCGGAACGCTCGAGTGAGATACCCGGCGCCGTGATCAAGGTGATGGTCAGCGCGCCTTCGTTGAATTCCGGGAGGAAGGAGCGTCCCAGGAAAGGCAACAGGGCGAGCGCGGAGAGCAGCATGAGTGCGGATATCGCGAGTACTGTCCGCGTTCTCGGGAGAATGAATTCCAGTGTGCGTCCGTAGACGCGCTTGAGCAGACGCAGGAGACGGCCATCACGGATCGTACCCGATGTTACCGATCGGGGAAGGAAGAATGATGCCAGCACCGGAGTGATTGTCACCGCCACGAGCAGGGAAGCCAGAATGCTGGTCACGTATGCAATACCCATCGGTTGCAGGAGGCGGCCTTCGACGCCGCTGAGAAAGAACAGCGGGAAGAAGACGATAATGATGATGAAGGTCGCATGCACCATGGGAGAGAGGATCTCCTTCGAGGCATCGGCGATCACCGTTGCTGTCGGAGTGCGTTCCTCCCCGGCGAGTGCGGCATTCAACCGCAGTCGCCGGTACACGTTTTCCACATAGATGATCGCATCATCGACCAGGGCGCCGATGGCGATCGCCATCCCTCCGAGTGTCATGGTATTGATGGCGATATCGAAAAAGCGGAAGACGATCAGTGTGATGAGCAATGAAAGAGGGATGGCGAGCACGGAGAGCAATGTAAGGCGGATGTTCGCCAGAAAGAGAAACAGAATCAGTACGACGAGCAGCGCGCCGTCGCGCAGGGCGGAGATGACATTATCGATGGCACGCGTGATGAAATCGGCCTGGCGGAAGAGATGTGCGTCGATAATCATACCCGGTGGGACCTGCGAACGGATCTCCTCGATTGCCGCATCGATTTCACCAGTCAGCTTCAGCGTGTTGGCGTTTGGCTGCTTCTGGATCATGAGAATGACGGAAGGCAGAGCATTTGTCGAGGCCGTTCCTATGCGCGGTGCGGCGCCGATGACCACATCCGCAATGTCCCCGATGAGAATCGGTGTCCCTGCACGTGTGGTGACGACGGCGGCACGCAAATCATCGATGTCGTGAATGCGTCCCAATCCGCGGATCTGGTATTCCATGCCGCGATCAGTGTAGAATCCACCGGATGAAGTGGCATTGCTGCCGCGCACAGCGCTGATAACCTGTTCGAGTGTCAGTCCGTAGGAGGCGAGTGTTCCCGGTGAGACCAACACCTGGTATTCCCGCACGTCACCTCCAATGGGAACGATCTGTGCGATGCCGGAGATCGAGAGCAGCCTGCGCCGCAACTGCACTTCGGCCGTCTCACGCAATTCCATCGCCTTTCTTTCGTCTGTCACGGACACGGTACTGTCATGGCGCAAACCGACGAGCATGATTTCTCCCATGATGGAAGTAATCGGCGCCAGTACGGGCATGTCGGCGCGGTCGGGGAGCGCCCCGGCAACGAGTTGAAGCTTTTCAGAGACAATCTGCCGCGCAATGAAGACATCCATATCCCATTCAAAATCGATCCAGACTATGGAGATGCCCGCCGCACTCGACGACCGGATACGGCGTACTCCCGTTGCGCCGTTCAGCGCTGTTTCTATCGGATAGGTGATGGTTATTTCCACTTCCTCGGCGGCCATGCCATGCGCTTCGGTCAGGACAGTGACTGTCGGTGCGGTCAGGTCCGGAAATACATCCACCGGCAGCTGCATGGCAACGAAACTCCCGGCAATCACAACGGTGATCGTCGCGAAGAGAACGAGCAGTCGGTTCCGGAGAGAAAATTCAAGCAGGGTTGTAAACATGCGTATCTTCTATCGATGCAGTTGTATCAATGCGTATGGCCGTGATCCGGGATGGCACCCGACATTGCGGCGAGCCGCAGTGCATGTGTCCCACGGGTGACGATGCGTTCACCTGCACGTAGTCCTTCAATGATTTCCACCAGAGACTCACCGTAATATCCGGGCGTGACCGCACGTCGCGCAAAGTGTTCGCCGCCATGCTGCACGAACACGGAATGCACGCCGTCGCCTTCGTCGATCACTGCTTCACGGGGGACGGTCACGACATCGCGGGTCCCGCCGCTCTCCAGTCGTACATCGGCGAACAGTCCGATAGCCAGTGCATTGCCGGGATTATCGAATACGAAGGTCACACGCAGTGTCCGGGTGTCGGGATCGATGACGTTACCCCGGGAGAGCAACCGGCCGTTGAGTTCACTGATGCGGAACGGTCTGTCGAATCCCTCCACACTGAACCATGCGTCGATGATGTCGCCGAGTTCACCGGCATGCGCGACCGGGACGGCAGCACGGAGCAGGAGACGGGAGGGATCGGCGATGACGAAGAGTGTCTGTCCCGCCGTGATGTGCTGACCGGGACGGAAGCCGATGCTCTCGAGAAAACCGCTGACGGGAGCACGGAGCTCAAGCATCGCGCTTGTCCCGCTGTCCGCGTCACCCGCCGCCTTTTCCAACGCCGCATATCCTGCCCGGGCCGCATCATAGCGATGCCGCGCGTTGTCAAGCCGCTTGTCCGACACGGCACCGTTTTCGTGAAGACGCAACACGCGCTCGTAATCCGCTTTCGCATCGAGATACTCTGCGCGTACCCGGGCCAGTCCCTGCACATCACCGGGATTCGGGGCGAGCAGCGCAAGCAGGCTGCCTGCATTCACCCAACTGCCCGGCGTGGGAATGGCATGTGCCGATGCGGCTGAGACCGTGCCGGAGACCGGAGCCGACAATTCTCTGATCTTCCCCGGCGCTGCCTGGATTTCCGCGGTGGCGGTAATGGTGGAACGGACAGGAGACATTACCGCGACCCCTGTGGCGAACCTTCCTTCCCACTGCTCTTCCTTCGAAAAGGTGACATGGGCATCCGGGACGCTGTGATCATCTGCGTGATTCTCCGACGTTTCGTCCTGTCCGATGGTCACGGAGGGGAGAACGCAGGTATCGATGACGCCGGCGACACGGGAGATCAGCATCATTGCATACGTCCCCTCGACCGGAAAGGGAAGGCGGATTGCATAGACACCCGGTTGCACGGGCTGTTCGGCGGCTGTGCCGCGGCGTTCGCCGTCAGGACCGTCTGCATACAGCACGACGGTCGCTTCGTTTACGGGCGACCAGTCGGTCAGGCGGGTGAGGTGAACGTAAAAGGTCGTGTTGCCTGTATGTACTGGTTGTTCATACGCGACAAACAGCTCGAGACTGTCGGTCCAATGTGTATACGTGATTTCTTCTCCATGCACATGCGTTCCGTTGTGTTCATCGTTACCGCCACTGCAGGCGGCGAGCAGCAGCAGGGTGGTCGTCAGGAGAGGGAGTGTGTATTTCATTGTATGCTCCGGCTCGATTCCCGGTTATTCCGTGATGGTGAAGACGTCGTTGCCGACTGCATGGAAGAGTGTGTACACGGCCCGCAGAAGGCCGCTCTGCATACGGGCATGCATTGTCTGTCCTTCGATCCAGGCAGAAATCGCATCGAGATATTCCACAAGGGAAAATTCCCCTTCTTCATACGCAGAGGTCGCGGAAGTGAGAAATTGCGTGAGTGCATCGTTGTCCGGGAGTGAAATCGTTTCATAATGTGCGAGGAGGTGTTCATAGTCGGTCGCGGCGCGGCGGATTTCGATTTCGATGTGCTGCTCGAGAGCCTGCAGTTCGGCGGAGAGCAGCGCGCGCGTGGCGATTGTTTCATCGACTGTTCCCTGGTTTCTGTCGAATACGGGCAGGGGAAGCGAAAGGGTGAGCACCGGACCGGCGAACAGATCAGATTGTTCCTTGTAGCCGCCACCGATACGCAGATCGTCGAGCCATCTCAGCCGTTGCCATGCACGTTGTCGCTCGAGTGCTTCGCATTCGAGGCGCAGTGCGATGGCATCCGCACGATGTTGCAGCCCCGTGCGCAGGAGCGTCTCCGTTTCGATATCGTCAGCGTGCGGGAGGTCCGGCAGAAGCAGGGTGGTTCGAGACACTGCCTCGGGGGAAATTCCGAGCAAGTACGCCAGCCCGGCTTCCGTCTTGCGCAGGCTCTGCCCCGCTTCCGTGCTTCGCCATCGAAACCCTGCAAGTGCGGTACGAAGACGTTGATATTCGTAGGCGGAGATGTCCCCTTCCTGGGCGCGCAGAGCGGCAGCTCGTTGCAGCACCTGCAATGCATCCCCGATGGCACCGAGAGCCTCATGCACCCTCCGGGCTTCCCATACATCGAGAAAGGCCTTGCGGACTTCGAAACGCAGGTCCGTGCGTGTCCAGTTTCCTTGCGCCTGTGCGGCCCGCAGTGCAGATTCCGCCGCGGACAGGCGTTTACCCCGGTGCAGCAGAGAGAGCAAGGGGAAATCGACGGTGGCGGTCCATTCGTGGATGCGTCTGTCGCCGGCGGAAAGATCCTCCCGCATATATGCTGCGACAGGATTCGGAAGTACGGTCAGTTGCGCATTGCGCGCGTGTATCTGTTCGATCCGAGCCTGTTGCCGTTGCACTTCATAATCGCGCGCGAGTGCACGTTCGACTGCATCGCGCATACGCAGCGGGGTGTCGATGTTCTGCGCAGCGCTGTGCGGAACGATGGAGAGCAACAGGAAGACGGCAGGGAAAAAAAAAGGCTTCATTTATATATGCGTATCAGCGAAAGCGCTCAATTGAAGACCCGGGGTGTTCGCACCCGGACCGGCACGCTGGCCGGAGGGATTGTACTCTGTTTTATGCAAGCATGGGTTGCATACCGTCCGGGTCAGGTGTCCAACAGAGATAAACACCGGACACGCGAAATCGGTTGCACATCCGTATGAAATACGGCGAAAAAGCATGGAACACGATACGGAATGAAGCTGTGTTGTCCAAGTCTGCGCTGCCCCGTGCGTGCTGCGCTGCCCCGTGCGTGCTGCGCTGCCCCGTGCGTGCTGCGCTGCCCCGTGCGTGCTGCGCTGCCAGGTCTTCTGCACTGCCGCGCGGT
>JAGTUW010000114.1 GCA_018224345.1 Bacteroidota bacterium | reverse complement strand
GGAATTTCTCTCGAGGATGCTGATGTTGAGGAGAGGGCGCTTCAGGACAGCCTCTCGATGGGCATAGAAAAAGAGCGCCTCCTGGAATTCTACAAATCATCCCCGCAATACACGCAGGGACTTCTCTATGAAAAACTGGTCGCACATCTTCTCGCACATGCGGAAATCAAGGAAATCGATGATGACGATCTGACTCGCACAGGCATGGAGGGAGTGACCTTCCAGCGTGACGATCATGACCATGATCATGATCACGATCATGATCACGACCACGATCATGACCACGAGGAGGATACAGATCACGGGCCGGACGAAACGGCGACAGCCACTGAAGACACAAAAGAAACAACCTAGAAGGACGGAAGCATGGCAAACCACCCGATGGATTTTGAAAGCAGAAACATTCCCCCGTACGATCAGTTGGTACCTGTCGTTGTCGAGCAGACGGGACGCGGCGAGCGGAGCTGGGATATTTTCTCCCGTCTGCTGCGCGAGCGCATCGTCTTTCTCGGTACACAGATCGACGATCACATCGCCAGCCTTATCGTGGCGCAACTGCTGTTTCTGGAATCAGAAGATCCGGAAAAGGATATATTTCTCTACATCAACAGCCCGGGAGGCAGCGTTTCGGCAGGAATGGCGATTTACGACACCATGCAGTACATCCGCTCCGATGTCTCGACGACCTGCATTGGCATAGCGGCCAGTATGGCGGCGATTCTCCTCGCCGGGGGTGCGAAGTCGAAACGCATCGCTCTGCCGCATTCACGTATCATGATTCATCAACCAATGGGTGGCACACAGGGCCAGGCCACCGACATCGAAATCTATACCAAGGAAATGCTGCGTACGCGTGATCAACTCTACAAAATCATCGCCGGACATACCAGCAAAACGGTCGATGAGATCATGACGGATTCGGATCGCGACAAGTACATGAATTCGGAAGAAGCAAAAGACTACGGCATCATTGATACAATACTGGTGCGCAAACAGAAATCCGAGGAAGCAGAGAAAACGACTTCCTGACAACACATCAGGCGGTGCCGCCATATCATATGTGTGCAGAGATGTAAGTGCCTGCACCAGCAGAATAACGGTAGCCGTCATTTTCCCGTTGAAAATTGTATATTGGGTGAACGATCTCCGTTCACCCAATTTTTATGTTATGAGACAGATAGGCACTCTTCCGGCAATCATTGTCATTGTATTCGTTCTGACTTCCTGTTCCTCCTCGCCGCCGGCCGATGTGCGCAGTTATCCTGTGCAGATCTCGAATATCGGCGCCGCCGTCAATTCCGCGATGGATGAATTTGCGCCCGGAATTACGGCGAACGGCCTCCGTATGATTTTCACACGCGGCAGCACCACGCCGCCATACAACAGGGATTTTTACGAAAGCGCTCTGGTCGGTGATTTCTGGAAACGGCCCGCAAAGCTTACCGGCAATGTCAATACCGACAGGAACGAAGGGTCACCGAGTTTTACCGCCGACGGACAGACGTTGTTCTACGCCGCATCGGACCGTCCCGATGGTCTGGGAAAATCGGATATCTATCGCGCAGAACTTGAAGGAATGGACTGGCGCGCGGGAGAGAATCCCGGCTTTCCCGTCAATACCAGGGCATGGGAGTCCCATCCTTCCATCAGTCCCGACGGCAATACACTGTATTTTGTCTCCGATCGTGAAGGTGGGTACGGCGGGCTGGATATCTGGGTGACGAGCAGGGACTCAGAAGGATTCTGGCGCGTGCCGGTGAATATGGGCCCTGAAATCAACACACCCGGTGATGAAGTCTCCCCATGTATCGCTTCCGACGGCGTGACACTGTATTTCGCTTCCGACGGACATCCGGGCCTGGGAGGGACGGATATGTTCGTCAGCCGGCATATCGGAGAGAAATGGACAAGCCCTACGAATCTTGGCAGGCCGCTGAACTCTGAGCAGAATGACGAGTTCTTTGCGCTCGCGGCGGAAGGCAAGACTGTGTATTTCTCATCGCGCCGGGACGGCGGCTTCGGTGGTTATGACATATACAGAGCCGAACCGAACCCCTTTCCCCCTGGTGCCGTCGTCGTGCTCAGCGGGACTGTCCGCGACAAACGCACACGTGTTCCACTCGTCGGTACGATGATTCTGCGGGATGTTGCTACCGGTGAGCGTATCAGCAGCCACAAGAGCAATGCCTACTCGGGAGAATATCTCATCGTCCTGCAGGCGGGTGCTGTCTATGAGGTGGAAGTGCGTTCCGGGGAGTACCTTCCCGAAACCAGTCGCTTTGATCTGATCAACAGAGAAGCGTACGGAGAGATCGAACACGACTTCCTCTTACAGAAGGAATATGAGGACGCACGACTCGAGGCAACCGTCACGGCCGATGTACTGGATTTCTCTGTTCTCCGCGGAAGCAGCGGACACCGGTGCCTGCGGATAGAGGAAATGGTGACACGCGAGACCATGCCGTTGCTCAACTATGTGTTTTTCGATGAAGGGAGAAGTACGCTCCCACCCCGTTATGCACAGCTCAGTGCCGCACAGGCAACGCAATTCACGATATCGTCGTTACCGGAGGGGGCAATCGAGCGTTATTATCATTTATTGAATATCATCGGGTTGCGCATGCGGCAGCGGCAACACAGCAGCATCACGTTGACAGGAACGACGGATGGGTCGGAGCCGCAACGTATTGCCGAGACACGCGCACAGGCTGTCGCCGACTATCTCAACGATGTCTGGGACATCGAACGGGATCGCATGCGTCTCGTCTCCCGTACATTGCCGGAAGCCGCTTCCAGCAGCCGCAGCGCCGAAGGACGTGCGGAAAACCGCCGCGTGGAAATAACTTCTGCTGATTCTGAACTGCTCACTCCGATAGAGAGCAGCGATGTCGAGCGCATCCTCGAACCTTCCTCGGTGCGCTTCTATCCTTCGATAACCGCGGAAGCAGGTCTGTCGCGTTGGAAATTCGAGGTAGGGCAGGGGACACGTGTGCTCAGGGATTCGGATGGATATACGACCTATCCGGATTCGATTGTCTGGAACTGGCGCGATCTTGAGGGGGACCTCCCCGACGGAGACACCCTACGGTTTACATTGTATGCCAGGGATGCGGAGGGAAGCGAAGTGCGCACCGAGCCGCAATCTATTCCCGTGCAATTGTTGACGCTGGACCGTCAGAAAGTCGAACGTCTCCCGGGCCGCACAATTGAAAAAATCAGCCTGATACTTTTTGATTTCGACCGTGCCGATCTCGGTGAACGGAACCGGGAGATACTCCGTAACGCTGCCGGCCGTCTGCATTCGCAGGCAACCATGGTTATACGCGGTCATACCGATGCTATGGGAGAGACGGCGTACAATCTCCGGTTGTCTGAACGCAGGGCTCTCGCGGTCAAAAATGAGTTGCAGGGGATTGTTCCGGAAGCGGCGACGCGTGCCGAAGGTGTGGGCGAGAGCGTTTTCCTTTTCGACAATACCTTCCCTGAAGGACGTTTTTACTGCCGCACTGTTCAGATTTTGATCGAAACCATCGAATGAGGTACATCGTGCATCGACTTATTGTTCTTCCGGCTTTGTTTCTGCTCTTTTTCAGTGGGTGTCTCAATTACGAACAGGACACACGGCTCAGGGAAGACGGCTCCGGGAGTATGGACATTCACTACTGGGTCTCTGAAAATGTGATCTCATGGTTCTCCGGGGACGGGATGCTGACATTCAACAGGGACTCTGTGTACGCGCAATACGAGGCCGAGGGCATCACAGTACATTCTGTGCGTGTCGAGAACCGTGACAGCGATTCGACGCGTCATGTCCATGTCTCTCTGGCATTCGACGATATTACCGCTTTACCCGCATGCGCCGGGTTCAGGGAAATGAAGTTTTCATGGCTTCGCGAGGGAGACGTTTATCGCTTCATTCAGGAACTCCCCGTCAGCAGCGGATCCGAACAGGCGATGCTCGACCGGTTTACATTCACATACCGCTATGATTTTCCGGGTGATCTGCGCAGCGCCAATGCTGATTCTCTCGACGGAAGTCACGCAGCCTGGGTCTTCCAACTTTCCGATCTGCACGAGGGACGGAAGCTGGAGGCGGTGATAGTTGCCGGAAGCGGAACCAATGTCTGGTGGGTTCTCGCCGTACTCGCCGTAGTGCTGATTGCTGCAATCATATTCTACAGGAAAAGGAAGAAATACACATTGAAAGTCTGATACTTTGGGGAGGATCCTGTAAAATCAGGCACAATGGTCCATGGAAGTGAGCCGTCAAATGAGGCAGGTTTGCACAAAAAAAAACCGTCCCGAGAGACGGTTTTTTTATATTCTGTTTACAGGGTGTTTTTATTTAACCAGGATCATGGTTTTACTGAGAGTGCTGCCTTCAGTCTGAAGCTGGTAGAAGTAGACGCCTGAGGTAAGTTTTTCTGCAGTAAAGGGGACGCTGTGCTGTCCTGCATCGACAACTGCGTCGATCAGGGTAGTAACGAGCGTACCAAGAGGATTGAACACCCGTAGTGTGACATGCCTGCGTTGCGGTATGCTGAAGCGAATCGTTGTCGATGGATTGAAGGGATTCGGATAGTTCTGCGCAAGCGTCACTACGCCGGGCTGATGTTCTTTTATACCGACAGGGAAACGCAGGTCGTCGATGTAAAAGTCTACCTGTACATTTTTGTTCAGGTCAACCGAATTGACATAGTTCATTGTCGCGGGCATACTCTTCGTCGGTGTTGCGGGCGAGTAGAACACCGGATAACTGTAATTGGGGTTGTCTGCATGAAGCAGATAATTCCCGGGTTGCAGCCCGGTGATGGAATACCAGCCTGTGGAATCGGTAATCGCATAGCCCTTGATGGCGCCGGAGTGTTCGTCTTCGGCGAACACGATGGTTCCCGGAACGGGAATGCGTTCCGCGCCACGACGCAGCAGCACTTGTCCGTAGTAACTGCCGATACCGCTTCGCTTGGTTTGCTGCAGTCTGAAATTGATGTCCTGTATGGTCCCGAGAGGAGACAATTCTTCACTTTCCGTAAAGTTGGTACGGCCGCCGCTTGAATGGTAGTACTGCGGAGCGAGGGTCGGGTCGACAGGAATTGCAAGCAGCGCAGACGGAGGCGAATCGGGGAGGTTGTCGAAGGCAAACACGCCGTTTGAGTCCGTGACCACCGAATGGTATTTACGATACGTGTGGCCACCACCCGCGCCGCGTTTCAATTCCGAGTCGATGAGGACCACCGTGGCGATTTTGCTGACGCCGGTGGATTCACTGATGACTTTTCCGTACAGGGTATTGCTTGTGGTACCGGCGGTAGCCAGTATGTAATTCAGGTTATTGGTGTTGTGAATGCGGATGGACTTGGCATGCATCGCATTCGTCTCAGCGCCGTTGAAGGTTGTCAGGTAATCCTGCTTTTCGACAATGGTATAGTATTCACGACCGACGGGAAGGCGAACAGTAAACCTGCCGTTGAAATCCGTGTGTACGGTTGTGTCTATGATATCCCTTCGCCAGTGAGAATGCGATTCCGGTGCAGTCAGATTCAGGCTGGTGGTGTCACCGATACGGATGAAATCATTTTTGCGGACAAAGGAAATGCGGGCGCCCGTGACAGGTGCACCCAACTCATTGACCACGCGGCCCGTGACCGGTGCGGGAGTGCCGATCGCTGCGAAAAGATAGAATTCGTATGTAAGCGTATCGTTGTTGCCCGTATCGAGGACGCGCTCGAGCGCATGCTGTATCGAAGATGCGTTGATGTACCATTGGGACTGATACTGGTCGTTCGGCGATTCCGCGTAGGCGTAGATACGGCCGACCTGAACATTTTCCAAGAGGAATTCGCCGTTCTGATCCGTACGGACTTCATAGGTCATGTTGCTGCTTTTGCTGACCTGCCAGAAGCGCATGGTAGTCCCGGGAAGAGGCTCGTTCGTGATGGATTTTACGAACCCGCGGAGCGTCCCGGCTTCACTGGCAACATTGATAGTGAATTCCTGTATGGCGCGCGCACCGGTCTGTGTATTTCTGGCCTCGAGTGTAACGGGATGGACACCCACCTCGGTTGCATGCCAGTGGACATAGTACGTTCCCCCAACCACAAAGTTCACCGTCATGCCATCGGGGACGGTGCCGACGAGGGAATACGCGACATCTGTGGGATTGGGTGTATCCACGGTTGGGGTGTAGAAATATTCTTCGCCGACCAGCGCCGTCGTGATGGGGTCGGATGTGAAACTGAGTCCGTTCGGGGGTTGAAGTACGCGAATACTGGTGAATGCCCGACCGTAGCGCGGTCCTGAATGCACGGCGACGACCATATAGACGTACTCATCACCGGGGGTGACGGTGTAGTCGGTAAACTGTACGGCGGTCGGCGAGTAAATCTGCGCTACAACGAGGTCGGGTGATACATGCCCGCGCCAGACTTCATAGCGGGAAGGAAGCTGTCCTCCCGGTGTATTCCACTTCAGCAGTACGAAACCGTCGTTGGTCAACTCCGCAGTGAGATTCTCAGGAGCGCCATCCTGACCGATTGCGGGATTACCCGACAGGAGCAACAATCCAACCAATATAAAAATGTAGCGTATCAAAATAACCGTCTAATTGTACCTCAGTGAAATTACGCGTTTGAAACGACGAATGCAATGTCATCGCAGTACATTTGCATTAATGTTTCATTAAATACTCACCTATAATATATGCGATAATCATGCCAAACGACACGTATCATTCAGCGTTGTAATGAGCCATTCTTGCAAAACCGGCGATTTGTTGACGTCAGAATATCTCTTCTGTCAGTATATTGGCATCCTACATCATGCCGAGTTTTTTCATTCGTTCGACGAGTGTGGTTCGTTTCAGCCCCAGTATTTTTGCTGCTTCCGTTTTATTCCCCTCGGTGTGCTTGAGAACGAAGGAAATATGTTCTTTTTCCATATCCCGCATCGAACCGAGACGGCGCGGGGCCTTGAGTGAGACTTCGAAATCGCCGCGGTCGCTTTCCGTCACGTGGTTTGCTGCATCGAGGTAATCTGATGGAAGGAGCCGTGTTGTCAGCACCTCGTCCTGTGCCTGCGCGATGAGGCGATTGACGAGATTCTCGAGCTCGCGGACATTGCCGTTCCACGACAGCTTCTGAAGAAATTCGACAAGATCGGAGGAGACACCGCGGACGGGAGACGGATTACGGATGTTGAACTTGCTGATGAAATGCTCGACGAGCAGAGGAATATCACTGATACGATCACGCAGTGGCGGCACGGTAATCGGAATCACGTTGAGGCGGTAGAAGAGATCCTGTCTGAAACGGCCGGTTTCGATCTCTTCGCGCAGATTCGTGTTGGTCGCGCAAATGACACGTACGTTGGCCATGCGGATTTTCGGATCCCCGACGCGGCGGAATTCTCCTTCCTGCAGAACACGCAACAACTTCGCCTGAAATGCAAGGGACGTATTGGAAATCTCGTCGAGGAAGAGCGTTCCGTTGTGTGCCTCTTCGAAGAGTCCGGGTTTGTCGGTGACAGCGCCGGTGAACGCACCGCGCTTGTATCCGAACAGTTCGCTTTCAAGCAGTGAATCGGGGAGAGCGCCGCAATCGACGGCGACGAAGCGGTGTTCATGCCGCGGTCCGTTGTAATGGATGGCCTTGGCGATGAGTTCCTTGCCTGTTCCGCTTTCTCCGTAGATAAGTACGCTCCCCTCACTCTGAATGGCTGCCTGCGTTTCGGCGAACAGTTTCTCCATCGGTTTACTGACGCCAATGATGTTTTCGAAACCGAAGCGCTGTTCGACCTCACGCCGCAGGTAAAGATTTTCTTTCTTCAGTTCCTCATGCATGCGTGCATTCTCTATTGCCATTGTCGCAAGATTGGCAAAGGCTATGAGAAACTCGGCATCGATTTCGGAAAAGGACATTGCTGACACCGCATCCGAGCGGCTGTCGACGTACACCGTTCCGATGAGGCCGTTTCGTGAGATCATCGGGACGCAGATCAGCGAATGGATATTGAAATTGATGACAGAATCCCGCTTGCTGAAATCCTCGTTCTGCGAAGTATCGGATATAATGATGGGGCGCTCGGCATGCAGTACATCGCGCAGAATGCTGAGACTGATCTCGGTCGCATCGCGAATAGTTTCCTTCTCCACATTGCGTGAAACCTTGAGGACGAGCTGATCATGTTCGATAAGAAAGATCATGCCGCGCTCCCCGTTCATGGTTTCGAGTGCGCTGTCCATAATCGTATCGAGCAGTTGATTGAGGTCCAGCACGGAGTTGATTTTCCCGGCTACACTGTAAAGCGTGCGGAGGTTCTGTTCACGCACGGCGGTCAGTGCAAGTGGTGATTCGTTTCGATGTGTGCGCGCGAATTCACGAACGATTTCCGCATTGACGCGCACCTGTTCGAGATAGCTCCGATAGAGTTGCGCGTCGGCGATGCTTTCGGTGTTTCGCATCAATGCTTCATGCGCATGCGTGATAGCGTCGTTGGCCCCGGCTGTATCGCGGTTTGCGCGAAGGATCAGTGCGTGATGGTACAGAATATCATGCGCGCCGCCGTAGAGCGGGCCGATTTCATCGAGGAGCTGCACGGCCTCGGTTGAGAGATCGAGGGCGACCGCTGCACGGCCAAGGCGCAATTGCACGATGGCGGAATAGGAGCGGGCAAGGATACGAAACGAATCGAAACCCTGCCGGTCGGCGATATCACCGAGACGGTCGAACTCGTCGAGGGCCTGATCGAACGCATCTTCATTTCCCTGCATCAACAGCAGGTAGCCAAGGCGGTAATGATACATCGCGCTGATGTTGACGTCCTGAGCCTCTTCGAGCAGGGTGGCGGCTTTTTTCAGCAGTTTCCGGGCGCCGTCGAAATCACGTTTTTCGATCAGACAGCCGGCGATGTCTATATGTCCCGCAGCCATCCCCGCGACGTTGCCGCTATCCCCGGCCAGTGTCTGTGCCTCGGTATAGGATTCGATGGCCTTATCGAACGTGCCCAGGGTCATATACAGTTCGCCGAGATTTTCCAGGCACATTTCCTGCAGATATCTGTCGCGGATTTCCCGGCTGATGCGCAGTTCCTCCTCCAGATGCAGCAATGCGGATGAGTAGCGGCAGAGTGCGATTTCACATTGTCCGAGTGCACCGCAGCTCGTGGCGAGCAGACGACGGTCACCGGTTGCAACCGCCAGTTCGTTGGCCTTGCCGTGAAATTCCAATGCCTCTGTATAACGTCCGAGCGCATAATACTGCGCACCCATATTCCCATATGCGCGTGTGAGCCCCCGTTTGTCCTGCGCGTCTTCGAACATCGCGCGCGCTTCCCCGAAGCAGGCAAGTGCCTTTTCCGGATTCTCCAGAATCGAATAATAGACAAGGCCGATATCGATGAGAATGTTGCCTTCTTCACTGACAGCTTCGGCGCCGCCGAAAAGCGAGCGGGCTTTCCCGTAGTGGGTGAGTACGTTTTCTCCTGGGCGGGTACGATATTCCGCGAAACCGATTTTCTGATGACACCATGCCTGCCCGAGCGAATCCGGCACATCGACAAAATAGCTCAAGGCCTTTTCCGCACTGCGCCGGGCACGATCAAATTCTGCACCGGAGAGGTAATACTCGGTCTGATTCTTATATACTTTTCCGAGCCGCGCTCTGGAATTCGACTGTGCTGCGAGCAGGAGCATTTCTTCGAGAAAGTCTTCTTCCTCCTCACGGTAACCGAGGATGTTGCTCAGGCGGCTCAAACTGTCGAGTACGGCGAAACGCTGATCCGTGTCCGCAGCATCCAGCAACGGCAGGGCGTCGCGAAGCACGCGTCGTGCCCCGGCATAGTCGAAGCGTTGTTCGCGATACCGCGCCGCCTCCAGCAGATGGGGCAAGGCGCGTGTGGAATCGCCACTGTGCATGGCATGGTGGGCGAGCACCGCCTCGGCGTCATACTTTGGAGGAGATTTTTGATACCAGTGATACCAGGCCTGGTGCAATGAAGAGATTTCTGATCGGGATTCAGAAGTATCGTTCGCTGCGCTGTTCTGCGTGCTCGGGTCGATTTCCGCGTTGACCGTATCGAGCGCTTCGCGTACGGCGCCATGGGCGAGCAGGAGAGCATCGAAGCGGCCTTCGATTAATTCGAAGTGCAGCAGTTCTCCGAGCATGCCGCGCAGCACGATTGCATCCAGACCGGTGACGCTGACGAGTGCGTCGATGCTGGCCGGGGCGGGGGTGAGGCTGAGTGCTTCCAGCACGAAGAGGGTCCCGTCATCGAGCCGCCGCACTGCATGCGCATAATATTGTGTGAGCGAGGCGGGGAAGAGGCTGCCAAGATTGTCCTGCTCATGCAGCAGCCATCCGTGATCAGTCGCTTCGAGAATGCGTTCGAGCAGCGCAAAGGTCAGTAATTCTTCTATCCGGCCAGGAACACCCTTGCTCTGCCGGGTGACAATGTCGACGAAGGAGGGAGAAATGTCTCCGAGAAGGTCGTGCAGAGCCTGGCTGATTTCATCCTTCGTCAGTGCCGGCAGACGCATGGTTTCCTGTCGCGGCGACTGTGCCTGGGGGTCCACCTCACCGGCGGCGGTATCGGATGCGGGATCACGGGAGGCGAGGATGAACAATCCGGCGTGATTGTTGGCTTCAATCCATGCGAGCAGGTAATGGAGAAATTCCCGGCTGAAGTCGTCGGCGTCATGCATGTTGTCAACGACGAGCATGTCGGGATCAAGGTACCGGCACAGTAATTCCGCCGCTGCATGCAGAGTCCGGAGTTTGAGGCTGTCGGCTTGCAGTCCGTCGCGCGATGCGGCTTCGACACCGGGGAGACCATCGGGGAACCATGTCGCGATACGGGCGCGCAATGTGTCGGCTTCCGGATGCCCGGGAGTTTCGTTCTCGAACAGCCTCAGGAAAGGTGCGAATGATGCTTCTCCCTGACGGAACTCCGCGTGGAGGACTCGGGCGCCGGTGAATTGAATTTCCGTTGCGTGATCGCGGAGGAAACGGGTTTTTCCTATGCCGGTGGGACCTTCGACAAGGAGCATGCGTGACTCTGCACGTGATTGTTCCCATGCCTGTTGAGTGCGGGCGTCTTCCTGTGTCCGGGGAATGCTGAGCAGACGCATGGCGCCCTGCGCGGAATCCACCTGCAATGCCGGAGGCCGGTCGAGAAAGGCCGCCGCGGCATTGTGTAACTGCAGGGCATCGCGATAGCGTAACTGCGGCTGTTTCTGCAGCAGCGTGGTGATCCATGCGGTGCAGACAGGGGGCAGTCCCTCGGGAGGTAGCGGAACAGGGTCGTGCAAATGGCTTCGCAGCAGTTCCACTGCGTTTTCATTGACATAGGGTGGTGTGCCCTCGGCAAGTTCAAAGAGCACACAGCCCAGCGCATAGAGATCGGTGGCCGGTGAGGGCGCCTCTCCGTGTATCAGTTCCGGTGCCAGATACTCGAGCGTTCCGCTCAGTCCTTCATTGGCGATGTCTCCCGCGTGCTTTGTATCATGCACGAAACTCAGTCCGAAATCCATCAGACGCGGTCCGTCGGCGGTCACCATGATGTTGGCCGGTTTGAGGTCGCCGTGCATGATTTTCCGGGAATGTATATAGGCCAGGACGGCAGTCAGATCGTACACCAGTGCGGCGAAGCGCCCGGCATCGATGTGCCCGGAAGCGTCCCGGATCGAGTCCGGAGAAAGGATATCTCCTTCGACCCAGTCCATGATGAAGAACGGATATCCATTCTCGAGATATCCGAAGTCATGCATCCGTACCAGAGCCGGATGTTCGAGTCCGCTGAGGAGGCGGAACTCAGTCTGCAGGCGGAAGCGCCGGGCCGTATCGGCATCGCGAAGTACTTTCACAGCAACCACGCGGGCATCGGTACCACAGCGTCCGCGGTACACGGTTCCCCATCCGCCGCTTCCGGCGACGGCCTCGAGCGTACAGCCCGGGATTGTCGGTACGTCGGGAATGGATGTTGTCATTACGACCAGAGTTCGTTTTTCGCTTCTCTCGTCATCAGGTCCTGCGTCGCCTGCACAGGGTCCTTTTCATTGAACAGAATTTCGTACATCTGCCTGATAATGGGCATCTCCACATCGTGTTTGCGCGAAAGCTCGTATGCGGCACGGGCGGTGTCGACACCTTCGGCCACCATGGACATGCTGTCGAGGACTTCCTTGACGGGGCGGCCTTTACCGATTTCCTGGCCAACAAAGCGGTTTCTGCTGAGCTGGCTCATGGTGGTGACAATAAGATCGCCAAGTCCCGAGAGACCTGCAAACGTGTGAGGATCAGCGCCGAGTTCCACACCGAGACGGCGGATTTCGGCAAGACCTCGTGTGATCAGTGCCGCTTTTGCGTTGTCACCGAAGCGGGATCCGTCGCAGATACCTGCACCGATGGCGATGATGTTTTTCAATGCACCGCCGAGTTCGACGCCCGTGACATCGTTGCTGGCGTACACGCGAAAACTTCCGCTCATGAAGGTGTCGATCACAATGGAAATGGTCTCGGTGTCCGAGGAGGCGGCGACGACGGTGGTCGGCCGCCGTTTGCAGACTTCCTCGGCATGGCTTGGGCCGGAAAGCACTGCGTATCGTGCAGCAGGCAGCTGCGGGAGTGTGTCACGAACGACTTCCGACATGCGCAGGAGCGAATCCTTCTCGATGCCCTTCGCCACGTTGACGATATACGGAGAGTTGAGCTGTCCGGTCGGGATGCGCGTCAGAACGCTGCGAACGAATTGTGAGGGAGTGGCGATGACCAGCATGTCCATCCCCGCTGTCGCTTCCCCGATGTCGCCGGTGACGACCATTTTTTCCGGTATGGCGATCTCCGGCATGTACACAGTGTTGCGTCCGGTGATACGCATGTTTTCCACATCGCGCTTCGACCATGACCAGAGTGTCACCGAATGGTTGAGTTGATGAAGGTGTTCGGCCAGCGTGGTTCCCCAACTGCCGGCGCCGAGAATACCGATGTTCATAGCATACCCTTGAGGACAATACGAAACATGCGGACCCCGCCGGGATCCGCACGACAGGGGTCAACCGCTGCAGCTCTCAGAAAAAGAACATGCGCATCGAACTCCCGGCCTTGCGGCCGAGTACCTTGAGGCGATTGAAGCGGCTTTCAGAGCCGTTGAGAAGCCGCTTGATATTCGAACGATGTGCGTAAAAGAGCAGCAGGGAGGTTGCAATGCTGAAAATAATAAGCGTATGATAACTTGGGATATCGACGTGAAAAACGTTGAATCGAATGAACAGCGTGGTCGGGAATGCCGTGGCCGCACTGAGCGAGCCGAGCGAGACATAGCCGGTGGAAACCAACACCAGGAGGAACACGATCAACGCGATGGATATGTCGATCGGGGCGATGCCGACCAGCATGCCTGCAGCGGTATTGATGCCCTTTCCTCCCCTGAAATTCAGGAAGACGGAGAAAATGTGTCCGGAAACAGCCGCGATCCCCGCGATAATCTGTACGACGGTGATGTCATCGAATGGTGTGCGGTTGTTGAAAGGAAAGTCACCATAATGGAGACGCGCAATGACCAGCACGGCGAACAAGCCTTTTGCAATGTCTCCGGCCTGTACCAGCAAACCCAGTTTCCATCCCAATGTCCGCATGACATTCGTACTGCCGATGTTGCCGCTGCCGTGCCGGCGAATATCTGTACCGCCAAGCCAACGGCCCACCAGTAACCCCGTCGGAATCGAGCCGACAATGTAGCTGAGGATGATGATGAGACTGAGGAGATACATGGAAACCTTTTGAACTGTCAATCAGACAACTATGTAACTTATTCCATTTAACGGACAAAGTCAACGGCATTGCGTGTCCGTGCGTTTGTCGGTGCGGTCGTAGACTGACAACACCCTGCCCGTATCCCCGCAAAAAATATCCCACCCTCCTTCGCTTCGTCGGGCTTACGGGGAACACGGGCAGACACAGTGGCGTCACGGATTTGTTTTCCAATTCAGATTCCCTGAATTTTCTTTTCGACAATGGCACGCATCACCTATATCGACACATCTTCTCCGCGCTCGCGGCAGCGCAGTGGAACAGGGCAACTGATGGATGGCAAAGGTTCGCGCCGGTGTCTGGTCTCGTGGCTTCTGCGGTACCGCATTCCGCTTCTGCTGTTCATGGCGCTCTACCGTTTCATCGGTCTTGGTTCCGGTGAGATGCAGCAATGGGACGAAGCGATTTACGCCTTGCGATCCCAAGTCATTCTTCAATTCGGCGCGGTGTGGGATCAATCGGCAGAGATGCTGAGCGGCATGTACTATGCAGCACACCCGCCGCTGTATGTCTGGCTGTCGACCTCTACGCTGCTACTGTTCGGTGACGAACTCTGGGCGTACCGACTGCCGTCGGCGATTGCGGGCGCACTGCTGGTTCCGCTGCTCTACCGTCTGTCGCGACTTACGCAATCCACCATTCGTTCGTTGGTCGTGACGGGACTGTTTGCCTTCGCGCCTCTTCCCGCCCTGTATTCACGCCTCGGACAGCTCGATCTGCTGCTGACGGCGGGAATGATGGCGGCGCTGTATTTCGCGCTGCTCGCCCTGCGGTCCGGAAAACGCGTCGATGTCCTTCTCGCCGGTGTGGCATTGGGATGCGCACTCATGACGAAGTTGTTTTTCGCTCTTGCGATTCCTGCCGGTGTGGGTGCCGCTGCTGTCCTGCTCTCCGGTGAAATGCGGAAACGCGCGTTTCTCGTCGCAATTGCGATGACGCTGATCTCACTGCCGCTGTGGGTCCCGTGGGCGTGGAGCTTTGCGGTCACTCATGGTGACGGACCAGC
The DNA here is from genome assembly GCA_018224345.1 of Bacteroidota bacterium. Taxonomy (GTDB): domain Bacteria; phylum Bacteroidota; class Ignavibacteria; order SZUA-365; family SZUA-365; genus SZUA-365. Next base: position 15,812 of record JAGTUW010000114.1, on the reverse strand, counting down.
CTTTCTTTTTTCGCGTTCACTGCCGTTTGGTGCAACGATCGCAGGACTGGAAGGAGGGGCAAAGGATACCGGCTCGTGGTACTACCTGAACCAGTTGATCGTGCATCTGAGCATACTCTTTCCCTTCGCCGCCGTCTCGCTGTTCGAAGCCTTCCGCGCGCCAAGAAGATCGGAATGGCTGACGACTTCCATGGTGGTGTTTCTGATTCTCGCTGCGCTGTGGAGCATGCAATCGACCTTCGAAGTCTATCTTATTCCAGTGCTGCCGCTGCTCGTTCTGCATGCCGTGCGCGGGGTAGGGATTGTCCGCCGGAGATCGCGTTTGACGATGCTCATTGTCACGCTGACAGCGGCCCTGTCGCTGACCTGGTCGGTCTCACATGACTGGCGGGTTGCGGTCAAGGATATGTTGCGCGTACTCACCGGCATACAGACGGACGTGGATCTGTTGTCACTGCTGCTGCTGACTGTCATGTGCGTTGTCACGGTCGCACTCGTTGTATGGCTCTGGCGCAGGCAGCGGCTCTCGCAGCTTTTTTCCCTTCCGCTGACCGGCGGTACCGTCGTCGTGTTTGCGCTCGTGACCTGCATCCGTCTCTGGGTGTTTGTCCCGGTGGACTTCAATGACGGTGCTCTGCAGGCGACCACCGTGGTACGCAGCTCGAATGCTTCGCGAATTTTTCTCGTCGGTGGCGGCGACAACCCGCAACTCACGTTCTATCTCAACGGTGCGGATATCGGCTGGGCGGAGGAGGAGAAGATGCGCTACGAACGGCTCGACCCGCGGGCGCTGGGCGTCAACGGCATCAGGGCACGCATCGCTGCGCAGCAACGGCATGGCGCGGTGGCCGTGCTTGTCGAACGGGATGAGATCGCGCTCGGTATGTATGACCGTGTGCGGGACGTCCTTCCGCCTTCCTTTCCCGTGCTGCTGCGAAGCGGGAGGTATGCCGTCGCGGGAAATGACGAACTCCGGCTTGCCGGAAAGGATGCTGCAGAATGACGCACGGGAGCGGTATTACCTCAGATCCCTTCCCGCTGCTGCGACGTCGCAGTGTGTTTCATGTGTTGATCATATACACTGCGGTTGCATTGCTGTGTGCCGTGACGCCGATGCTCCACACGCTGGGCTACGAGTCCGCCGTGGTCTTCGGTCTGCTCGCGGCATGGACCGGAGCGCTTGTTCCGCTGTCCGTGCTTCGCGAATGGCGGGGACTGCCCGCCTCTCCAGCCCCGTTCGGGGCATACCTGCGGCTGACCTTTGCGGGGTGGTTGCTGTTGGTTGTTCCCTTCGGCATTATGACGGCGAACGCCCTGTTTGTCCGCAACTGCGCGATGTTCGACGGCGCGCTGTTCTGGCTGTTGATCCCCTTTGTCACTGTTGCGTTTTCCAATGCCGTCCTGCTGTTTTTCGATGCCTTGCTGGGGAAACGCGCAGGTGCAGTGTATTATCTGTTGCTCCTCCTTCTGCTCGTGCAGCCGTTGCTGCAGATTTACACGCAGCCGCGAATTTTCGCCTACAACCACGTCTTCGGCATGTTCCTCGGTCTCTCCTGGGATCAGTCGCAACCACCGTTTGCTACGCTGGCAATGTTTCGTCTGATGAGTATGGCATACATCATTCTGTTGCTCATCGTCACGTCCACATTGCGGGCACACCGGGGGCGGAGACTGGATCGCGCGATGCGACGACGCAACCTTCTGCTGTTTCTTCCCGTTCTCCTCCTGCTGTTCCTCGGACATTTGCGTGGCAACCATCTCGGCTTCGACAATAGTTATGCCCATTTACATAAAGTATTGGGATCTGAATATCGCCTGGAGAACGTGCTGCTGGTCTATGACGCAGCCGTACTCGATTCGGTGGAAGTCCATGCCATGGCGGAAGAGCATTTATTTCAGCTCCGGGAAGTTGCAAGGGAAGTGCATGTGGCGTGGGACGCGCTTGTCATATCGTACATCTATCCGAGTCGTGCGGTCAAGAAGCGGTTGTTGGGGACCTCCAGCAGCGACCTGGCCAGACCGTGGCGTGCGGAGATGCACCTGACGCTCGACAGCTGGTCGGCCACGCTCCGGCATGAGCTCGTTCATGTTGTTGCCGCGCGTTTCGGTCCTGCACCCTTCGGCGTGCCATTCCTTCGTGTACTGGGTTTGACCGAAGGGCTCGCCATGGCGATCGAATGGTCGTGGGGGAACCGGACGCTCCACGAATTCAGTGCGGGCATGATGGCGCAGGGTCATCTTCCTCATGCGCGTACATGCATGAGCACGGCGGGATTTCTCGGTGGCGCCAGTTCGAAGGGATATGTCGCGAGCGGTTCATTGACACGCTGGCTGATTGATTCTCTCGGGATTGACGTCGTGCGTCAGGCCTATGCGCAGGATGACCTTGTGGGTGTCACGGGCATGGAGTACGGGGAACTCGATCGCCGCTGGCGGACATTTCTCGCAACGGTACAGCGGGAGCTTCCTGACAGTCTCGCTGTGGCGTACGCATTCCGGCGGCCTTCGATATTCCGGGCGCTGTGTCCCCGTGTTCTCACCGAGCGCAACCGCGAGGCTGCGGGCGCGCTGCGGCGGGGCGATGCGGCGGAGGCGCTTGCGTTGTATGAAGCCGCTGAACGTCTGGCGCCGAATGCGCGCTCTGCCTTCGGTATACTCGCCTCTCTGTATGAGCAACGGCGCTGGGATTCCGTCGCCACTGTAGCGGCACGTTATCTGGCCGATACCACCCGGGCATTCTCACTGCTCCCCATGCGGCTCTGGCAGGGTGCGGCGCGTTCCATGCTCGGCGATACGGCGGCGGCCAGGCAGGCGCTGGCGCAACTGTGCGAGGAGACTCCTCCGGGTTGGCCGACCGACTATGCGCGTCGCATGCTGAACGTGCTTTCCCTGCCTGAAAGCGACGACCTGCCTGTCACCTCCTCCGCCGCGCGGGATGCCGCTCCGGCGAATGCACAGCACGCAGCAGAAAGCGAACGCGGAAAAAGAATTCCGATGGCGACACTGCGCGATACTCTCATAGTGATTCTGGCCGATATGTTGCTGCACAATCCTCATCGGGGGGATTCTCTGAGAAAGGTATCGATGCAATGGCTGCTGCAGCAAGCTCCGGAGAATCCTGTGATTATCGAAGAGTTCCTGCACGCGCATGCCGACGACAGGGAAGGTCGCCGTCAGGGTCTCCGGGCCTGGCGCGACATCGCCACGGACCGGGTGCACCCCGAACTGCGTCTGCTCGCCGCACGCATGTACTATCGCGAACGCGACTGGGATGCGGCACTGCGCACGCTGCAACACTTTATCGATGAAGAGAAGGGACTCCATGATCCGGACACCGCTGCCGCGAGAAAGGACGTTTTGTCAGGAGCACTCAAACAGCACGGCCGCTGTACTTCAATGACAGCGGCTGCGCTCCGGAACGAGATCAGAGAATGGATCGCACGTTGCAAATGGCAGATAGAGCGATCCGTTAATGTGCGAATATAATACAGAAATGCCGAGTTCTGATGCTGTCTGTTTGTGTCAGCGCAGCAGCAGGATTTTCAGGGAGTCCTGCCGGTCATCAATACGTTCTACCAGGGCGATTCCGTTTGCAGCCGGAGAGAAGCGCGGCATGATATGCATCGGTGCCAGGCGGGAAAGGGGGGTGCCTTCCGGACTGGAGAGCCAGGTGTCGCCTGTTCTGGTTTCATAGAGCATGGATCTGCGCAGAGAGGATACATCGAAATTGATGATGTTGCCTTTGACCAGTTGTTTGAAGTCACCGTTGTCGAGATCCATCCGGTACATACCTTCCTCATCGATGGCATAGAGGTAGCGCCGACCCTCGGTGGAATAGAAGAGAAGTTTTTCCCGCCATGGGTTATCGTCTGGCACTTCTCCGATCAGATAGCTGTTGAGTTCCACGCCGCTGAAGTCAATTTCACGCACGGCTCCGGAGCGCTGACGTACTGCACAGGAACGCTGCGAGGTCAGCGTCAGCGCGATGGCAGGATCCGTGGTGGCAACGTCATCGATAGTTGTCGTGCTGCCTGTCGTCCAGCTTGCCGCGTCATAGGTTGTTGAATGCACGGTATAGCCGGTGGGGGTGGCACCGAGCCAGATGAAGGAATTTCCTGTATTGCTGAATTCCATGAAGCGGGGATCACCACCCTCCGATGGTATGAATTCCATGCGCTTGTTGCCCTGCAGGTCGTAGAAAATAATTCTGCCGCGTTGCGCAAAGGCAAGGACAGTGCCGGAAGGATCGAATGTATACAACGTATGCCAGGTCGATATTTCCGGAAGATCAACGACGCGCGTGACGCGTGAATCGAAATCCTTGACGAGCAGGAGTGTGGATTCCTGCCGTCCTTCCGACTCCGAGGACGCATAGGTATCGTAGCCGGCGACAATGGTTTTTCCATCCGGAGTCCACAATGGATTGACGTGATGCCTGATGTCGGGGAGGTCGTCTTCCGAGCAGGCAGACAGGAACAGGAACACCAGAAGGGAGGGGAGCAAGTGACGATAATAAGGCATACGTACGTATAGAAGGTAAGTGAAATGATCTGTGAAGATGAAAGGATGTTTGTGCATTAACCGCAGACACGGTATAACAACACACTGATGCAGGTGAAAGTTACGAATCCCATGGCAGATATTCGGGGGAAAAATCCGGTTCCGTCACAGACAGGAGCTGATCGGCCGGAAATGTCGCCGCACAGTCCATGGCTTGTTTCTGACTGGAAAACAATCCGTACACGGCAGACCCACTGCCGCTCATCAGGGCACCCACAGCGCCGGCATTCAGCAGGCGTTTCTTGATCGCCTGAATTTCCGGGTGTGCCTGCATGACCAATGGCTCAAAATCGTTGTGCATGAGCTCGGAAAAGGCGGATGCGGCTTTCTGCGCGGAAGGATTTGCAGAAGAGTCCGCATCTGTCAGTGTACCACCGTCTTCGAATGACGAAAGGGACGGCGGACTCCCGGAAACAGCAGCGGACGCGCTCAGCAACGCTTGACGGAGGTCCACATCGCCGGCCGCTTCACTCAATCGCAGATTCGCATAAGCCCAGGCAGTGGAGACATGCACGCCAGGGTGGACGAGCACTATCCACCACGGGCAGCGCCAGGAAAAATACTCCAACTGTTCGCCGCGGCTGCGCGCGACAGCGCTTCCGTCCTGGAGAAAGAACGGGACATCGGAACCGAGTATCGTCGCCATTTCCAGCACTTCCTCCTGTGGCAGGTGGAAACCGAACAGGGAGGGAAGAAAACGCAGGACGGTGGCGGCATTGGCGCTACCGCCTCCGAGGCCGGCACCGGCCGGTACGCGTTTGTGCAAGGTGATATGCACCCCCATGCCACGCTGCTGTGCGAGAAGAAGGCGGGCGGCACGAACACAGAGATTGCCGTCGTCTGTCGGAATGTCCTCATGGTCACTCTCAAGTGATATTCCGCCGGCCGTCACTTCGAAATGCAGTGTGTCGAAGAGATCGACACGATGGAAGATGGTGACGAGGTCATGAAACCCGTCACCCCGCCGCGCAAGTATGCGCAGGCCGAGGTTGATTTTGGCATAGGAACGTACTGTCATCGCTCAGGACTCGCCGAGAAACAGTCCGAAGGTGAGGCCGAGGCGGATAAACGGACTTTCAAATTTGAACACAGGCATTTCTTCCATATCGACATAGTCATTGAGGCGCCATGAACCGCTGCCACCGAAATATCCGCCGGTGAGGCCCAATACCATGAAGGGGTGGAGTTCGTACTCGAAGGTGAGTGAGGGTTGCCAGGTGAAGAAGCTGCTGTGCAGTTCGACCCGGTTTTCGCCTTGAGTGCCCGGTGCCTCAGGGAAGAGGCCGTCCCAGGTTTTATCTGTGAGCCTGTTTCCCTGTGTCAGAATCAGTGTATTGGAGCCCCCCCCGAGCATACCGCCGAGCGCAATGTGGAAGCGGCCGAAGGGAATCACGTATTCGATGGTCACGCCGCCGGCGCCGATATCGAGTTGCGAAGACCGATAGCTTCCGTCGTCCTGTTGCCGTGTCGCCTCCATGCCGCCACCATAGCCGATGCCGCCGATACGGAGGTTCGGGATGAGCATGACATAAAAGTAACCCTGTCCGCCGAAAAGAAAGAGACCGTCCTCGCCGAGTTGAGGAAAGCCCGTTGCCCCGAGCGAGCTGTTGAGATCGCTTGTGTTGAGGAAGTGCCACATCGGTGTGATGCCTCCTCCTCCTCCGACGATACCGCCGCTGCGTTGGCGACGGTTCGGACGCAGTTCGAAATCGTCATCCTGGGCAGTGGCGTGTCCGCCGACCAGAACGAAAAGCAGCAAAGTGATCAGAAACCGTTGCATGGGAAATCCTCGATTCGTTGTTTTCGGTGTTCAGGTCAATATAGTACCGGAAGCGCGGAATTCAAGTGCCATTGAGGTGGTCAGCGGCGTGCCGTCACATGAACAGGAGCACCATCTGCATGATGAAATTCGCGTAGATACCTGCAATGACGTCATCCATCATGATACCTGCGCCACCATGCTGCTGATCGAAATACCTGGCAGGCTGTGGTTTGACGATATCGAAAAGACGAAAAAGGAGAAAGGAAGAAAGAGCGACCCACCAGATTTTCGGCAGAAACACCAATGCGAGCCACATACCCACTGCTTCATCAAAGACGAAAATGGATGGATCGTCTCCGTGCTGTCGCTCGATCCACGTCGCAGCGGGGATGCCCAGCAGGAGCCCCACCAAGGCAAAACTGATCGCCACGGTGCCGTTGTCGGTAAAGGGCAGAAACCAGAACAGCGCCAACGCGACAGCGGAACCGACTGTACCCGAGGCGATCGGTGCGTATCCTGCAAAACACATGGTACCGAGGAGGCGGTAATACCAATGGAGCGTCCCTCGCAGAACAGAACCCATCGTCGCGGCCATCATTTCGTTACCTGTTTGTTTCCGCTGAAAAGGGCTGCGATAAAACGCCTGTTCTCAATCACGTATTGCACTCCGGAGTAAACGGTGAGTAAGGTGACGATGAGCATGAGAACGTACACCACCACAGCATCGAGCAGTAACGTGAAGGTGCCGCCGAGCAGTGATTGCAGCCATGCGATATCTTTCCCCACGATCAGCAGGAGCAGGTAATACAATACCGTCATCTGAATGAAGGTTTTCCACTGTGCCGTCTTCGACGTGACGATATGCGCGCCGCGGGTTTCCGCCAATGAGCGGAGCAGTGTTATGAGCAAATCACGGCCGACGATGAGCAGTACCATCCACCAGGGGACATACGCGAGAATGGCGAATGCCAGAAAAGCGGCGGAGGTCAGAAATTTGTCCGCAAGCGGGTCCAGAAATTTTCCTGCATTCGTTACTGTATCACTGCGGCGGGCGATTTCTCCGTCATACCAATCGGTGATCGCCGCAAGAAAAAAAACAGCAAGCGAGAGTTGCCGGTACAGGGCATCGTCCGAAATAATCAGAAAGAGGAACAGCGGGGAAAGCGCGATCCGGAGCAGAGATAATTTATTTGCCAGTGTCGAAAACATAGGTTCGTTTAGGTTCCGGGAATGTGTTCCGGTAACGGTAGGTGAAATCTACTGAATTAACAGCAAAAACATGTCCCTTACCTGTTTGCAAAACGCAACCGAATGAGAGCGCATGCATGTAAAACAAAAGAACAAAAAAAACACCGTAAGGACAATGCGCGTTCGGGCATTCCTCCCGGATACGCGTACATGCATCCCGCCCCTGCATCCGGTGAGCGGGCAGGGAAATGACTTCAGAGACCTATGTTATGTAATGAAATGCTAGTAGTCGAATGTATCGGCTGTGGCGGCCTCTTCGATACGGCGGACGACAGTCGCTTGCATGCCTTTTGGACTTGTCTGTGCTTCATATTCCACGGTTTCACCGCCGCGGAGCTTTTTGTAGCCGTTTCCTTCGATTGATTTGTAGTGGACGAACACATCGCCGCCCTCGGTCGGCGTGATAAAGCCGAAACCTTTTGCATTATTGAACCATTTTACGACGCCCTGTTCCATTGTACCTCCTAAAAAACATGGAATGAAGATGCGGCTGACGACCGATGCAGCATGGTTTACTCCGGACACAAAGGTCCGGGAGTGTGTGACAGGAAAAAAGGTGGCTGCTTGCATGGCCGGATAGGGATGAATTTTTGACCTAAAATAGTTCACTTTGGGACTTGACGCAAGTCCACAGCACTGTTTTTCAAGAATTTATTTTTTATCTCAGGGTTGCGATGCTACCTGATCCAGCACGATACAGGGATAGGCATTGCCTGTAATCGTAATATGTCTGTTGTAACGCGGTTGCGGGAAGCAGAAAGTGGAGAGTCGTATTTCCGGTGGATTTCTCCGGCCGTACCCCAGAGTTGCGGGGAGAAAGCCTGCTGCATCCATGCCTTCGTAAGGAAGGATCATGGCGACATAGCCGGCTTCCGAAGACAGAATGTATTCATCGATCCGTCCGCGCATATACGGCAGCACCTCACTGTCGAGCAGTCCGCCGAGATCGACGACGTGGCGCTCCGCGAAAAATCCGATTGCGCCGATGTCGAAAGCCGCCACTGTACTCTGCGGCGGCGTGTGTGCAGCGAGCCATTCCGCCGCGCGGCGATGGACAAGGTTGATATGTTCGACACTGCTTATCCAGGCGACGCGCCAGCTTCCGAGCGAGGCGCTGCCGACAAGCAGCATCGCGGCAAGCAGCATGGAAGCAGGGAGGACCCGCCTGCTCAGAAGAGGAGGGATACGCACGGGCGTGTCTCCGGCTGCATGCATGACAGCAGAAGCCGCACTGCTATCTGCAGGGTGTCCGGGTGTGCTCTCCGGCTTCCCCTGGATGTTGCGTTGCGGGAACAGCGGCTGTAATGCGAGTTTCGTGAAAAGAAAGGCCGCAGTCAACAGAAGAGGTGCAAGATAGCGGCCCGCATGGCCGGGATACGGCAGCAGCAGGGCATAGGCAGCACCGTGCAGCAGCGCCCAGATGATCAGTACTCCCGGTATGATCCATGTCCCCGCTGCCGCGACCGTGTCAGCGGTCTGTCTCTTTTGTACAGAAGTTGAATCGGTTCGCCGTTTGCGCCATTTCAGAAATGCGTTGCCAGCGTGCCGGAGAAGAAGGATCAGGGCGAAGACGGCGGCGATCCGGGTCTCCGTCGGCGCCCAGCGCAGCATGCCCACGAACAGCAGACGGAACCAACGCAGATGCAGTTGCACCCATGAGGTGAGGAATTCCGTTATCCCGTGGGAAAACTCGCGTCCTCCGACAGCCAGCCACTGCCTCCCGGCAAACGTGCTTGTCCACAGCCCTCCGCCGACGGCGAGATTCCAGATGATATAGGTGGCAAGTCCCAGCATTCCGAGAGAAAGGACGATCACTCCATGCGTCCGTGTCGACTGTTTCCATGCGACACCGGCAAGGATCGGGGCAAGCAGCAGTCCTTCAGGCCGCGTCAGTATCAGCAGTGCCAGTGAGAAACCGCAGAGTACCCAGCGTTCCCGGACGCAGGCCAGCAGCGCCAGTGTGGCAAAGAGCAGAAACGGTACGGTTTCCATTCCCGAAAGCGTCCACCACACGAGGATACCTGAGAGAAGCAGGGCAATGCTGCCGAGCAGGGCCTGCAGACGGGAGAAGCCGGCAAGCAAAAGCAGTTGCTTCCAGAAGTGAACAAGCAACAGCAGTGAGAGCGAAGAAAGGGCGAGTGCCGACCAGACAGCATGGCCCGCCCCGTGCGCGGAGGCTTCCACTGACGGGAGCATCGCCGTCGTGACAGACAGTGTTGTCGCATAGGTGACTGTCCAGAGCAGACTGGTCGTGCCGGTACTGGCTTCTCCGGGATTGAATGCGAATTCACCCTGCCCGGCCAGGTTGCGGGCATAGGTCGCGTGAATCCAGCCGTCATCGAGTGGAAAGCCCGGATCGATACTCCCGTCGAATACCGGGAAAAGAAAGCACGTCAGAATTCCCGCGGTCACCAGAAGGAGCAGAGCGGTCTCTTTACGATTATTCATGGCTGCGTTCCGCCTGTCGCGTGGAACGGCGCATCAGTCAGAAATCCTTTTTGCGGAACAGCCACAGGGCAAGTGCGTACATGGCGACGGCGAACAGTCCGCTGCTCCATATAGGCATCCACTCGATGGGCTGATGAATCACAAGTGCGTAGGAAACCTGGCTCAGCGCGTCCGGTTTCGGCAGAATGTAATAGAAGAAATCCAGTACGCTTCTGGTCGCGTCACTGCCCGCAAGCTGTGCGATGGGTTCACGAGCTTCGAGAATCGGGCTCAGAAGAAAAATGAAAACATAGAGAATGATAATTGTCAGCGCGGAACTGCGTGAACTGATTCCGATGACGAGCATTGGAGTGTAAAGGACAAGAAATGTATAACTGATCGAGAGCGTGACAGCGAGAAAGCCCATGTTCCACTCACCGGTACGCAACCCGGTGATCAGCCACATGCCCGCGATAAACCAGGCGACATTCACTACGACGATAAGCAGGCTACCGAGAAGTTTCCCGAAAAGGATTTCAGCACGTGAGATGGGTTTGGAGAGAAGAAGATCAATACTGCCTTTTTCCATGGTATTCGGCAGAATGGCGGCTGTGGCGAAGACAGACAACACCAGGGCGGCGAAATTGATCAAGCCCGTCATCGTCGCCTGCACCTGCCAGATCAGCATCGGGTCCGCGGTGATATCAATTTCTCCCTGTCCCTCGCCGAAATCGATAGTCGCCGGCATCAGGATGGCGGCGATGATGGCGAGCAGGAGAAAGAACGTCGAGATGATCGCAAAACCGATGATGGTTTTTCTGGCGAGGCCTTCCCGGAATGTGTATTCAATGATTGCCCAGAGTTTCACTGCATCTCCTCCCGTGAAATGACGTCAATGAACATATCCTCCAGGCTTTGACGCTGTTCGCTGATCCGGGTGATGGACACATCGGCAGCACGCAGTTGATCGATCATGGCATTGAGTGCGGTAACGTCAGGCAGCATGCATACCAGTTCCTCCGCCTCCTTGCGGACGCTGACCCTCGTGGCCTCCCACTGTGTGTGCAACGTGTCCGGTACCACTCCCTGTATGCCGATACGAAAGGTATTCTCCTGCATCGTCAATTCTTTCACCGTGCCGATGCGAATCAGGCGTCCCTTGTTGAGAATGGCGACGCGATCACAGATCAGTTCCACTTCCGAGAGCAGATGGGAATTGAGAAATACTGTCTTTCCTTCGTCACGCAGACGCATGAGCAGATCGCGGATTTCCTTTCGTCCCAACGGATCGACGCCATCGGTCGGTTCGTCGAGAATCACCAGTTTCGGATCATTGATCAATGCCTGTGCCAGGCCGATACGCTGCATCATGCCCTTCGAGTATTTACGGATTTTGGTTTTGTACCACTGTTCCATTCCCACGAGGCGCAGACGATCGACAATTCTGGCATCGAGCGTCGCCGTGGCCATACCACTGAGTTTACCGAAGTAGCGCAGGACCTGCGCGCCTGTCAGGAAATCCGGATACCGGTGGTTTTCCGGGAGATATCCGATCATGGCTTTTGCTTTCGAGGTGCCGAGGGGGCTTCCGAGCAATGTCCCGTTTCCTGCGGTAGGAGTGATGATATCAAGGAGGACTTTGATGAAGGTGGTTTTCCCGGCGCCATTCGGACCGAGCAATCCGAAAATTTCCCCTTCCCGCACATCGAGAGTCAATTCGCTGAGTGCGGTGATCGCTCCCTTTCCGCGGGGGTTGAACACTTTCGTGATTCTTTCTGCGTGTATGATGGACATGCTGCTCCGTGTGTATTCGCGTCAAAATAGCCAGCAATGACGTAATTCACAAAAATGGCCTCCACTGCGAACGGCTTCATGGTGTTCAGACGAGTGTCGTCCGGGCAGAACCGCAGGTATTGAATTCTCCCTGTTCCGGGCTTTTCGCCGCCCCGCTGACAGCAACGGCGGAGCGTGATGTCAGCATGACAGGCGATGGAATGCCATGGCCTCCCGATACGCATGCAGCGTGAAAAATTATTTGCAGATAAATTCTCCGTGTTCCATCCCCGGCACGCATTATTTGCACATAACGCCGGTTTCCCGGCCGCAGCAAGCGCGTTATCTGTACATAACGCCGGCTTCCCGGCCGCAGCGAGCGCATTATCTGCAAATAACGCTGGCTTCCCGGCCGCGGCGAGCGCATTATCTGCAAATAACGCTGGCTTCCCGGCCGCGGCGAGCGCATTATCTGCAAATAACGCTGGCTTCCCGGCCGCGGCGAGCGCAATATCTTCGGTTTATGTTCTTTTTCATTCCGACAGAGGGCATTGCTGAGAGGCGTTCTTCACTTCTTATTGCTTCCTTACTTGCAAGCGACACCCATTCCGATATATATTGAGGTTTCCTGGCGCGTTCGTCTAGCGGTTAGGACGTGGCCCTCTCAAGGCCAAAACACGGGTTCAATTCCCGTACGCGCTACAACACAAGGTATGATCCGGGGAAAACCCTGCCGCGGCGCTCGTCGGGTGGAGTGTGTTCAATACGACGGGAGAGATGGTCTTCGGTCTTTTGTCTGAATTTCGCGATATTCGGAAGAACCCTCCGTTCCGGACCGGGGAACGCAGTACCATACAAGGATCAATAAAATGAAACGGATGCATACATTTCTCCTCGGCCTCTTCCTCCTGGTGATGGCGGTGGCGACCTTTTCATGTGATGACAGTGGGACCCGTCCGGGAGACGAAATAGTTTTCCCGGAAGAGGATGTCAGTTACATGGCACATGTACAGCCGTTCTTCAATCTGCGTTGTGCCAATTACGGTTGTCATGACGACCACACGCGTTCCGGGAATCTGAGTCTGACCTCATATTTCGCGATGACCGAACGCCCGGGCATTGTCATTGCCGGTGATCCGGAGAGCAGTCTGCTGCTGCAGAAAATCGACGGTCGTCTGCCGCACCCTATCAACGTTCCCATCATCATCAACAGCAATCAGCTTGACGGAATCCGTACCTGGATTCTTGAAGGTGCGAGGAACAACTGAGCGCATGTACGAGAGTTTGACCAGACAGGCCGCCGTCGACCTGGGGAAGTTGCACCGCCGGAAGGCACGCGAAGAGCAGCGGTGTTTCATTATCGAGGGAGAACGGCTCATCGGAGAAGCCCTTGCGGCCGGGGCGCGCATCGCTTCCGTTATCGTTACTCATGAGCGTGTCGAACGATTCGCCCCGTTGCTGGCCGGGATGGAAGCGGCTGGTGTGCCGGTGCTCCTTGCGAATGCGCCGCAATTTGGGAAAATCAGTGACACCAGACAGCCACAGGGAATCGCCGCAGTGGCGGAACTTCCCGAACCGGATGTGGAACGAACGTTGCGCATGGCGCCTGATGGAATGCCTCTCCCTGTGCTCTGGCAGATCACCGATCCCGGTAACATGGGCACGATCATCCGTACGACGGATTGGTTCGGAGGTGGTGGATTGTTGTACTCCAGCGGCAGCGTCGATCCATGGAACCCGAAGACCGTCCGCGCCTCCATGGGATCACTGTTTCGCGTGCAGCTCGGAGAAGTTTCCTCGGCCGCTGAAATCCAGACGCTCGCGCACAGGAGCGGGAGGGAGGTGGCCGCGGTCGTGGTCGGGGACGGGACGCCGCTGCATGACTACAGACCGGGCGGACGCGAGTTGCTGCTCTTCGGTAACGAGGCGCATGGGTTGCCGCAGGAGGTCCTCGATCTCGCCACGCACCGTATCCATATTCCCGGAGGCGGTGTGGAATCGCTCAATCTCGCTGTCGCGTATGGTATCGTGCTGCATGCGCTGGGGAAGAAGGAGTCAAGAGTCAGGAGTGGGGAATGAGGGGAATGAGGGAAATGAGGGAAATGAAAAATTGCACCACCCCGCTTTCGCTTATCGCCGCGCCGCCACTCCGGTGACGCGCCCGAACGACGCGCTCGCCGTGCGATCAAAATACCCGTTTACACAAAAAGCTGCACACTCCCCAGCATAGAAGAAAAAAAGCTGATCAGTGTTGTGAATGGTGTATGCCGCTGGTTTTGATTCGCGGTTTTCGTAGTTTGCGGTAAGTCTGTTTCAGTTGTTTACAAGAACGGATATTAATACGCATGCCGCCTACGTGCCTGCCAACATATACTCGTACCTTTCTTCTCCTGGTATTCTTCTTCGTTCTGACATCCATTTCCATGCAGGCGCAGCAGGACGTCGGTATGCTCGATGATGAGTACCGCACGCGCTATTCCCGGGGATTGCTTGCCTTCCGCTTTGCCGGTGGCGTAAACCGCTATGACGGGGATTTCTCACCCTACGATGACACCCGCCAGCTCTCGCTGAGTGGCATGTATTCGGTACGCACGTTTCTTTCCCTCGGGATTGGTGTTGATTACGGCAAATTCTCCTACCGGCGGTCACCTGCCGACGTTGATCCGGTGCTGTACGATTTTCAGTTCGGGCCCGAAGAAGGGGATCGCTGGACTGAATTCAGCAGTTTTCATATACTCATGCAGTACCGGCCGTTGCAACATTCTATCTTCGACCTGTCACTGCTGATCGGAGCCGGTGTTACGATCTACAATGCAGAGGATCATGGCGGCGATGTGGTATCCACGCGTCCGAAGGCTGATATACCGGGAGCGATTTCGGTTCCGTTCGGAATCGGTCTGGATGTCTTTTTCACCCCCTCGATCGCGTTGAGCACGGAGTTGCGTTACACCACGATTTATCAGGGTGATCTCGATGCCTATGACGAGAGACTGCTGACCATCGACTACATCAAAAGCGGAGGGGCACGGGATTATCGTTCTGTCGAATCCAACGACAATATTTTATCCGCAACAATCGGTCTGCGGGTGTACCTCTTCCGTGATGACGACTATGACGGAGATCTGCTGCCGAACTGGTCAGAGGAAGCATTCGATAGCAATGTGTATGAACCGGATTCCGACGGAGATGGCCTTTCCGATTACGAGGAAATACAGTATCACAACTCCCACCCCATACAATGGGATACCGATGACGACCGCCTTGGGGATTACTACGAAGTAACGGTGTTTCGTACACGTCCGGACCTTGTCGATACCGATGGAGACGGGTTGACGGATTTCGAGGAAATCTATGTACACGGCACAAATCCTCTGGCCCATGATACCGATGGAGACGGATTGAGTGACAAGGAAGAAATCAACCTCGGCACCGACCCCACACTGGTCGACAGTGATTTCGACGGTCTCAGTGATTATGATGAGGTTCGTGTCCATGGTACCGATCCGTTGAATCCTGATACGGACGGAGACGGTATTTTCGATTTCAACGAAATTGTGACCTATCGCACCAACCCTCTCAATTCCGATACAGACGAAGACGGACTGACTGACTATGAGGAACTTGCGTTCTACGGTACCGACCCGAACAAACCGGATTCAGATGGTGACAGCCTCGATGACGCCCATGAAGTTTTTGTCTCCCGCACGAATCCCCTCGATCGCGATACGGACGGGGATGGCATCTGGGACGGCGAAGACCTGTGTCCGCTCATCCCGGAAATCTATAACAGTATCGAGGATGAAGACGGTTGTCCCGATGGCCCCGGCTACGAGGATTTCGTTCCTCCCGGCGACCCCATCGCTTTTGCCGGCCGTAACGGACGGGGCACGGGTGTCAGTACAGGAGAGGGTGCCGGTCGCGATGGACGGGGCACGGGTGTCGGTACAGGAGAGGGTGCCGGCCGCGATGGACGGGGCACGGGTGTCGGTACAGGAGAGGGTGCCGGTCGTCCGGACGTCGGCCTGGTCACCGGTGAGGGTCG
>JAGTUW010000113.1 GCA_018224345.1 Bacteroidota bacterium | reverse complement strand
GTGAGTAATCTCTCCTGGTCACCCGACGGGAATTATTTTGCCTTCACCTCCGATGTCAAACTCGATTCAACCGTGGCGGAACAATATCCCTCCTATTCCAAAGCAAACGTGCGCATCTATGACCGTATCCCGGTGCGTCATTGGGATGAATGGGAAGACGAGCGCTACCGCCACCTCTTCATCATGCCGGTCGACGGCGGGACGCCGCTGGACATGATGGCGGGTGAACGCCATGAAACGCCGCTCAAACCCTTCGGAGGCGCCGAACAGATCGCATGGTCACCCGACGGCAAGGAAATTGCCTATACATCGAAAAAAGTGGAGGACTTCGCCGAAAGCACAAATTCGGATATATTCATCGTCGATATTGCGACCCGGAACACGCGCAATATCACCGAAGGAATGCCGGGCTTCGACCGTGATCCGCTGTATTCACCCGACGGACGCTACATCGCCTTTCACTCCATGGCGCGAGCGGGACATGAGGCGGACAGAAATCGTCTGATGCTCTATGACAGAAGGTCCGGTGAGATCCGTGAGCTTTCCGCCACTCTGGATCAATGGGTCGGCAGAACTCTCTGGGCGCCGGACAGCAAGGCGCTGTATTTCGCCGCAGAGGACGGCGCCACGGTGCAGGTGTACCGCATCGCTGTCTCCGATGGCCGTTGGGAAATTCTCACCAGCGGCATGTACAATCATGACGCCGGGCTCGACATCACGCCCGACGGGAAGACGCTGGTCTACGGCCGACGGAATTTCAATACACCGACCGAGATCTTTGCGCAACCGGCGAAAAAGGACGCGCGTCCCTGGCCCCTGACACAGGTCAATACTCCCTTCATGGACCGCATCCGCCCGGCGATCATAGAGGAGCGCTGGGTGAAAAGTACCGACGGGAAGGAAGTCCATACCTGGGTCGTGTACCCGCCTGACTTCGATCCGTCGAAAAAATATCCTCTGATCACGTATTGTCAGGGTGGACCGCAGGCAACCGTCAGCCAGTTCTTCAGCTATGCATGGAATTTCCTGCTCTATGCTTCGGAAGGATACGTGGTCGTGGCGCCCAATCGTCGTGGACTTCCCGGCTTCGGCCAGGAATGGAATAATGCTATCAGCCAGGACTGGGGCGGCATGCCGATGCAGGACATTCTCGCCTGCACCGATGCGCTGCTCGGCGAACCGTACATCGATGCAGATCATGTGACGGCTATCGGCGCCAGCGCGGGCGGCTATGCAGCATTCTGGCTGGCCGGTAATCATGAAGGCAGGTTCTCGAGTTTCGTTTCACACTGCGGCGTGTTCAATCTCGAAAGCATGTACGGAGCGACCGAGGAACTCTGGTTCGTCAACTGGGAAAACGGTGGTCCCTACTGGGATCCGGAAGTGCGACCGAATTATGACAAGCACTCACCGCATCGCTATGCGGCGAACTGGGATACCCCCATTCTCATCATCACCGGTGCCCTGGATTATCGCGTTCCCTACACACAGAGCCTCGAAGCTTTCACGGTCGCTCAGGTGAAGGGAATTCCGTCGAAGCTCATTGTCTATCCCAATGAGAATCACTGGGTGTTGCGTCCACAGGAACAGATGATCTGGTTCGAGGAGTTCTTCGATTTTATCGGGAGTCATGTGAAATAGCGTTTTTCGCAATCATCCGGCACAACCCGCCAGGGTAATAATACTGCGGGAACGAGACAGGGGCGCTTCAGAGAATGAAGCGCCCCTTTTCTTTGCAGAGCTGTGGAACGACCTGCGCTGCACTGCGCACAGTGCCATTCGGCGGAGAGCGCCGTGCTGTTTCTACTTCATCAGAAGCATGCGGCGTGTGGCCGAGAAACGCTCGGAGGTCAGACGGTAGAATTTGTACAACCCTGCCGACAGATAATCTGTAAATAACCGGGTGTCCCGATTGTCTGCGTAAATAATCCAGCCTCAACGGAGCGCAATCCATAACGCCAGGGGCAACGCCCCTTGGCAGGGACAACATCCTATGAAAGTGTTGCATGCCTGTCAGAATGAAAGCAGCCGTGTAATGTTGAACCCTATATGCCATGCGCCATCTCCGAAGTCTGTTCCGGCGCCGGCCAGCACCTGCGAGGGATTCAGCAGATCGTTGTTGCTCAGAATGATTTTGAAGAAATGTCCTCCTGTTTCGAGTTCGATGCCGAAGGCGACGGAATTATACCCCGCTCTCCAGCCACTGATGGTGGGGAGCCATTCGGCCAGCACGTTGAATACGCGCGTGATGTAGTACTGGGCATGCACGCCCATGACAAAAGAATATTGTTTCTCATCGCAGAGAATATGGCTGTTGTCCACATACGAAGGGACGACACCCACCGCCAAGCGCTGTGCATACATGGTGTTGATGATGAGCTGCGCGTAGTATTGGAAATTGTCGGCATGGGAGGCATCCCGGCCAGGCACCTCGGTGTTCCATGCCGCGCCGATCCGTCCTGCGACGAGCACGGGCAGAATATCGTTTCGCAGGGAGAATAACTGATGCTTGACACGGAGATCGACATTGTCCTGCGCGTTGCTGCGTCCGAGCGTCACCACACCCTCATCGCTGTAGGCCCAGCCCAGCGCCATGCGGATGTTCACGGGTCCGTCGAAGCCCCAGAGACTTTTTCCTCCATCTTTGATGGTGGGGATGAAGCGATGCGAAATCTCGAATTCGTAATTCCCCTGCTGCAGTACTTCCGCCGTGGGCAGGTTGACCGCCTGGGTGGAATGAAACAACTGAAGAGGAGGGGTGCGCTCTTCACTGTCGCGCTGCCAGCTGCCGGAGCGTTCCTGGGCGGCCAACGGGGTGGCGCAAAATGATAGAAGTACAGCCATGATACATAGTCGCATGGGGTCATTCCTGCTTGTTGACGTTGCGGAGGTGATAATCCAGGACGAGTTCCATGACCTCGTCGATTTTGAGAAACATGAAACTCGGAATTTCAATGTCATGATCGGTGAGTTTGACTTTGAACAGGCTGCGCACGCGGATTTTGTCACCGCTTCCGCTGATGGTCCCGGAAACCTGCATCGGATGTTTGACGCCGTGAATATCCATGGTGCCTCTGACATCGACCTTTGTCCCTTCATCCGATGGCTTTGTCCGGACAATACGACCGGTAAATGCCGCATAGGGATAGGTCTCGGTGTGCAAGGAGTGGAACGGTGCGATCTGCGTTCCGGCATCCGGTATCCGGGGATGAGAGCGCGCGCAACGGTAGTCCGAACGCGACACCGGGAGGCCCGCAGCGCTGCAGCTCCGGTGTCCGGATAGTCATGCGCCGCCGCGCGGACAGGGTGAGCGGATGTGTCTGCCGATGATGGTCTGGTAAATGTATGCATGGGAAATTCTTTCATGGAATAACACCCGATGAGCATTGGGTTCACGATCAGTTGCGTTCCGCTCCCGCATCGATCCATGTGGCAATCGAATCGATCACCGCGGCATCGAGCGGTCCGGCAGGAGGCATGAACGGCTGCGCTTCCCGCCTGAGCAGAGAGATCAGCAGACTCTGCGCACTCGAGCCGGGTTCGACCCGCATGCGTGCGGGATCATTGAGGCTCGGTACATCAACGAGTTGTGCGTAAGCCTGTCCGGGACTCAGGTCAAGTCCCGACGCGGGATTCGTTCCGCCATGACAACCAGCGATTGCGCAGGTCGTCGCGAACACACGTTCCTCAATTTCACTGAAACGCGCCGCGACACCCTCGGGCAATGCTATGTCACACTCGGTGACAATGCTGTCGGAACAGGCTGACAAGGTGATGAAGAGAAGAACAAAAAGGGAAGCGATCAGGGAACCCTGTTTCATAATGTATCTCCGTAGAACGCAGCATCGTCGGGTTGCAACAGAAGCGGGCTGAGTGAGCAATGCAAACGTGTGTGCGCATGCCACGACCGGGAAGGCGCGATCCTGAACATGCACGGCAACGGTGTGACGGTTGGTCGATCTTAATAGTTGAAACTTAAAGGAAAAATCGCTGCGTTGCAAGAGGCACACGCAGTATTCAGAGAAAAAACAGGAGGAGAAAGACAGCGTAGAACAGCAGGGTGACGACGAGGCCCACAGCGAGATTTTTCAGCAATTGCGTGACGGGGTGCGCGGCGATGGCGAAGGAATAGCGCGCGGAAACACCGCCGGTGAACAGCGCTATCCCGGCATAGCCGATCGTTGCGGCGGTGAGTGCATCGACATCGGCAAGCAATGCGAGTGGCGGCCCGAGGAAAAACAACAGCACGCCTGCTCCTGCGCAGGCGATATACAGTCGCTGGCCTTGTGGTGGCTGTGTGTGCATTACATCTGTTCTATCCTGACATCTTCGATACGGGTGGTATCGAATTCCAGGGAATCATCCGGTATGGGTGTCGCGAGTGTATCCTGTGCCTGCCAGCGTGCGCGCTCCTCTTCGAGTTTGTTGTAATCGAGTTCGCTGCCCATCATGCTGTGGGGAATCAGGTACATGGCGAAGGTGATAATCGCGGCAGCCAGGACGAACCAGCGGCGGGTGGGGTGGCGCACGGTGGCATCATGTTTCCATACAGCGCCGAGCGCGAATACCCACGCGATGAACATGATCAGGGTCTTGTTGTCCGTCAGATCGGTCCCGAAGGGAAAGCCGGTCCACAAGGCGTCGAAGGCATGTTTCTGTACAATCGGCCCGAAGATCAGTCCGCCGACAGCAAGCAGGACCGTTGTCACGATGGTGTACGGTCGCGGATTGCCGTTCTTTCTCAACGCTTCCAGGCCGGTCCGTGTCGAGACGAGAATCGCGAGAAACATGAAGATGATATGCGGGATGAGGGCTCCGTCGGGCACATGTCCCTTGAAACGTGTCACGGCGCTCTCTCCGGCCGGGAGACGCATCACTTTCTCACCGATATCGATTTCGACGAAGTATTCAAGCTTTCCCGCCGGTGGTTGATGTGGAAGCCAACCGCGCAATGTATCGCCCATGTGCTCGAGACGAACGTGCGTCCAGTCGTCATCGGTTTTGTAGCGCTTGTAGGCGATATCACCCGTCACGCTTCCTGAAGGATCGATGAGTATGACCGGTTGATCACCGTCGCCACCATGTGAGCGTGTCAGGGTGTAGGAGACGGAGGTTTCGCCGACGG
>JAGTUW010000112.1 GCA_018224345.1 Bacteroidota bacterium | reverse complement strand
GCGGGTTTGCGAGACAGGCAAGAGCAGCGATCAAAAGAATCGGGATGATGTAATTTGTTCTTGACCCGGACTGGCTGCAAACTTGAGATTCGTTCGATGTCATGTTGATACCTATAGTGAAAGGTAAAAAAAATCTGAACTCAGATCAATGAATTTTTCGGACAATCGTTTCCCACTGATCTGTCCGCACGGAACTGTCCCGATCAACATGTTTGCAAGTACGTCGGCTTTTCGTCACTTTCTCGCTTTTCTCATACGCTATCCACTTCCGCTCATATTCGACAACAAATCCTGACGCATCTCCGTACGTACGGGTGCGCGAAGACTGCATGAATGGGCACGTGAAGACGTTGGAGGGAATCGACTTTTGTCACCGTAACCCCTCTTCACGTCGGACTCCTGAATCGGGCATACCAGATCAATAACGATTTTCCGTCGTAATCAGCGAGAAACGATTATCCGATGGACTTATCCAGTATGCAAACATTGTGCCATGCAGATGAGCGCGGCGGGGGGGGTAAATCAAATATATATAATGCGTTAGAAATATCGGGCTGTTTCGCCGATCAGGCGAAAAACGTGATAATAATTCACCTTATCGTGAATAATAATCATACCCATACCGAAATAAATCCCGGATATCCAAGGACCGATCCGTCCCCCGAATCGCATGTCATCTACGGCTCGAACTCCTCGATCTCCAGCGCTTCCGGGACGCGGAGTTCGAAGACCATCCCCTGTCCCGGTTCCAGCTTCAGCGCAAAGGCATCCTGGTCGTTCTTGCAACAGCGAAAAATGACACCGCTTAAATTCGCAGAACGGCTCCGTGCGGAAATCCCACCCCATGTCACTCGAAATGACATCGATGAAAACGAGCACGCTGCTGTCGTAGCGCATCTCGCCGCGCAGCTGCGATGGCTGTCCGCCGAAGAATTCCCAGCACACGCGCAGGACCGGATACGCGCAGGACCGGATACGCGCAGGACCGGATACGCGCAGGACCGGACACGCGCAGGACCGGACACGCGCAATTGCAGCTGATCCGGACGCCACGGCGATACGAACAGCGTATCCGCTTCGGCTACTTCCCCGCGGTACTGTGCGGTGACATGCATGGCGCGGAGGCTGTCGGTGCAGTTCGTTTCCCAGGTGATCACACAGTTCGGCGTGAGCATTTCCCCGCCGATCTCACGCAGCAGCGCCGCGGGATGCGCCGCGAGATCCTGCAGGGCGAGTGTCATCGTGTGATAGATGGGCGTATTGGCTCCGAGCGCGAGATTGCCGATCGCAGTTTCCAGCGATGGAACATCCCCGGTGAAATCAATCACGCGCTCCCCGCCATTGGAGAAGTGGTAGATGGCGGCTTCGTCGCCGATACCGAGCATGCGCACAACGGACAGCGCGCCAGCTTTCAGGCTGTCGAAATCGACTCCCGATATGGATCCGGAATTATCCAGCACCAGCGCCACCGCCGTACCCGTCGCCGTGTCGGGACACCAGACCTACGCGTCGATGGGCTGTCCATTATCCATGACGGAAAGCGAAAGTCCCTGCGTCGACCGCAACTGCGCACCGTTCCACCGCACCGCCGTTTCCATTTTCATGCGCGGCAAACGCGAGGCGTCGATGGATTCGATCGAGACGCTCAGAGGCTGGGCGGCGACGGTGACAGCTGCCAGGAGGAAGAGACACTGGTACGTAATTGCGGTTGAGAATTTCACTCCACTATCACCTTTCTCCTGCACACGCCCGCACTCGACTTCAGCTGGAGCACATACATCCCGGGAGCGAGCGTGCCGGCGGACCATGTCACATGCCGTCCTTCCGGACCGAGTTCGCCATCGAACAGATGCCCAACCATGCGTCCGGAGAGATCGTGCACGGTCATGCTGACCTGCACCGTGTGGTCGCTCTGAATATGCAGAGTTGTAGATTCTACTGTGCGCGATACCGGATGAGGATACGGTGTGCCGATGCTGAGCGGCAGTGGCGGACGGTCAGGAGATCTCACACTGGTAACGTCGGGGAAGCTGATGCGGTAAATGGATAATGTTTGCTTATAATATGTATTAGCTGTATTGTCCGAATACAGATAATTACTCACGTCAATCCCGCCAATCGAACTTGTCTCGAGAGCCAACGTATCCGTTCGTCCATAATCGGTGCTTGCATACAATGTCACCAGTGTCGTCGTGTTTGGCTGGAATACAGAGTAATCAGTAATGACACCTCCATTTGGCAGCACCGTTGCTCCGGCATCAGTCTTGATTTCGCGATCATCTGAAGATCGCACTGTCTCGTACGACTGCCATGACTCTCCGTTGTCGTCGCTATACATTGTCAGAATATTCTTCTCGCGTTGTTTGCTCGTATACTTCAGCACTGCGACCGCGAGGACCTCTCCTGTTTCGAGTGGTCGTACCGTGGATATATGGTATACACGCTGCCTTTCCTCCTGCGACAGTTCGAGTACAACTTTCCATTCCCGGAAATCCGGACTACTGCGCACCACCTTATACGTTCCCGTAGAATCCTTTAATGTGTACCAAATAGCCCTGTCAAACGGAGATATTCGAATAATGACAGGTCGGTGGTTCGCACTCCATTCCGCGTTCTGTATCCATGACCAGGTTGATCCACCGTCAGAAGTATAGAGCAATCCTTTCGTCATCGGAAATACAGTGTAAGCAGAATCATATGTCTGGGAACTTGTGCTTAACAGACGTGAGTCTGTATCGACATATACCGCATGCCAGCTCTCACCTGCGTCCTCGCTCCTGAATATCAGCGTGTCGTCATTTCCTCCGATACGAGCAAGACTATACCAGAGCTGTGCTGAAACGGGATGAATAGAGTATCCTGGGATATCGTCAATTTTCTGAAATGACCTGTATCCATCATTTGTTATGTATTCTGAATAGTCCCAGGTTTTCCAATGCGCCATTGTTACAACCGCACGGTCATCCTCGGCCCAGATCAATCTGGAAACCACGAACGGCGTTTCTCGCGGCAGTTCCCAGCTTGTTCCAAGATCATGGGTGATATAGATTTCTCCCATCGTGTTTACGGCAACAATCTCACTAGCGCCGAAGAACCCCAGATCATACTTCACTTTGTACGTAGTATTGTAATCTGCATTCAGCATCGTCCATGACTCACCATCATCGTCGGATGAAAATATTCCACCTTTATCGCTGCACATGATGATACTACCCGAGGGCGATAGTGCAAGTGCGGAGATGTCTTTAACTGGAGGATAGCTAACCACCGACCACTCGCCCGTCGTGTCATTCATCATCAGCGCCCCCGTATCGCGTGCATGAATGAGTATACGGTCGTCACCGAGATAGAGAACTGCCGATTCAGCATAGTCTATATAAGAAGCGATCGGGCCGTCCAGCTGTTTCCATGATTCCCCCCCATCCCGACCGATAGCATATTTTCTTCCCGGGCCATCTGGCACAACAACGACAATGTCGTTCGAATCTGAGCCAGCGTAAAACTGAAAGGCATGATTCACTCCGAGGCTGTCAGGGACATCTAGTTCGTTCCAGGTTATTCCTCGATCCGTTGAAACTAAATTGCCACGACTGTCCCAAACATAGCTCAAGTACAATGCATCTGGTGTTGCCGCAAGACTATATAAGTTGATTTGTGTAGAATCGGTCCGCTCAGGTTCAGGAATCGCTATATGGCGGAATGTATTACTACGCGTTTCATACTTGTACAATGCGAAAGGGTCAAGGCCAGGTACTAAATCCGGCCGTCCAGAATGGAGATAAGGACTAGCCATCATATAGAGATCCGTACCATCAGTCACGATCTTCGTAATGTGCAAGCGGTGATCGCCAGTCGACAATTGGGCCCAGGTTTCACCACTGTCCGTACTGCGTAGAAACGTATTGTTTGTGCCAGCAGCATATAGCGTTCCGTCAAGTGTAGCGACCACACCGAATAGCGGATTATGCTCCTTGTCGGGATATACTCGTGTAACATCCTGTGCTCGCCCTGAGCAACATAATCCAAAAATGAATATGGTACATATTATAGTTCGCATTCTTTGTCCTCCAATTCATCCCTGCTTGCTTCTTTCACTGCAAAGAAGTGAGGTTGGATTATTCTATCAGATTAAATAATGATGGTTATGGACAGAGGCCAGCCATACGCCTCTGTCCATAACGGCGATCTTATATACATTCAATTTTCACTATAGTTCCAGGACAAGCGTCCAACGAGATTCTGAATTCATCGTCGCCATTTGTAACACTTATCGTCCCCATATTTTGTGGCAGTTGCCCGTTACGTTGATCTGCCGTATCAGTATACCACTCAATGTAGTTTGGAGAGTAGTTTCCAGCCCCACCGGAGCAATATACGCCATTGGTTGCTGGTGGGTTTATGGGATTATCTGTACAGTCTGACATAAGTGTAACCTGAATTTGCGTTCCAGCCGCAACAGTAATGTCAACCTCGGTTGTCCCATTAGCTGCCAAGGTGACCGGGCCATCGGTACAAAGATCTATCGGCTGCGCAGGGAGCGGGTTTGCGAGACAGGCAAGAGCAGCGATCAAAAGAATCGGGATGATGTAATTTGTTCTTGACCCGGACTGGCTGCAAACTTGAGATTCGTTCGTTGTCATGTTGATACCTGTAGTGAAAGGTAAATAAACCTGAACTCAGATCAATGAATTTTTCGGACAATCGTTTCCCACTGATCTGTCCGCACTACGCGTTTCCCCCGCAGCAACTACGGAGCGGCCAGAGTCATCACCGGAGGTTGTCGTGTCCGAACAAGGACAAATGAGGGGAATGATGGGAATGAATGGCACCACGGAGTTCACAGTGATCACAGAGGATTTTTCCTCCGCTGACGGAGGGCGGAAATCCCACCCCGCATCGCTCGAAACGACGTCGCTGAACACGAGCACGCTGCTGTCATAGCGCATCCCGCCGCGCAGCTGTGATGGCTGTCCGTCAAAGAATTCCCGGTACACGATCAGGTGCAGCTGATCCGGCCGCCACGGTGAGACGAACCGTGT
>JAGTUW010000111.1 GCA_018224345.1 Bacteroidota bacterium | reverse complement strand
ACTGCCGGGTCTATGGGGTGGAATCCTACCGCTGCACATTCGCACACATCACCGCCGAATACAGTGCGAACATAGCCGTTGCCGGCAGTTATTTTCATCACGCCTTCGATTACGGTGGCGGAGGACGGGCGTACGGGGTGGTGCTGCAGTTCGCAACGGGAGAATGCAGGATAGAGAACAATATTTTCGAACGCCTGCGTCATTCCATGCTGCTGCAGGCCGGCGCCAACGGAAACGTCTTCGCCTTCAATTACTCGACCGATCCGTACTGGACCGGTGTCAACCCCCTGATTCCGTCGGATGCCGCGGGCGATATCGTGTTGCACGGAAACTGGCCCTATGCCAATCTCTTCGAACACAATATCTGCCAGAACATCGTCATCGACAATTCACACGGTCCGAACGGCCCGTTCAACACATTCTTCCGCAATCGTGCAGAAGCATACGGTATTTTTTTCAGCGCCGACAATTCTCCCTCCTGCAACATCGTCGGCAATGAAATCACCAACACCTCCCTGCCCTACAGCCTCGTGAATTATTCCATTCGTGGCGAGGATCACTTTCTCTATGGCAACAATGACAAGGGGCGGGTAAGACCGGACAGCAATGTCACGCTATCCGACACGTCCTATGCATATCGGCAGCGTCCCGCATTTCTGCATTCCTTTTCCGGAACCGGTATCGGTATTCCCGACGACATCGGGACGGGCAGCATCCCTGCACGCGACAGATACGAGAATGACGATATCTTCGCATCCATCTGCCTTGACGGTGCCATCGCGGCCATTCCCCAACTGCCAGTACAATCCTCTGTCACAGTCTACCCCAATCCTGCGCGCGGACACATATACCTGCGCACCGAAGGCGACAACCGCTGCAACCCGTATGTGATCGTGGACCTGAACGGACGACGGGTCGCCGAGGGATATATCGGCGGGCCGGAAAGCTTTATCGACACCGCTGCGCTACCGCGTGGCAGTTATTTCCTGCTGCTTCCGGAGTTGGGAATGCATCGTTTCGTCATAGAGTGACCGGTCCTGCATGCAGCGTTTCATAATCGCGGAGCATGTCCCGTGTTGATTCCGGTCTCATTGTTTTCGCTTTGTACCCCCGGGGTGATTCGAACACCCGACCTGCGGTTTAGGAAACCGACGCTCTATCCTACTGAGCTACGGGGGCAAATCTGCGGCGTACGCCGGACAAGTCGCTCTGCCTTCGTACACCATCCAATTCATTGCTGGAATATACTGTTTTTGTTCTACATTTTCGAACCTCCCGGCAGTGGGGCCCCGCCCGGTATCGCTACCTGCGTGCGACGAATCTCTCTATCCCCTTTTCTATTTGTCCTGAGCGAATACCTGCTTGACATCATCCTCTATCGCGCGGTAAAACTCCGAGCCGATGGTCTGAACGATGATCTCAAAGACGAAATGGTCTTCGGTCTTCGAAATGAGTCGGATCTGCGGGTCTGCCCTCGGCGATGTCCAAGGTGACTGCAGCACGGCTACGCGGAGTTGCTCGATCGTTTTACTCAGGGAGAGTGTCTTCTCGATACGGATTATAAATTTATAATGATTCGATGATCTGTCCCGCTGAGACGTGCCGTGAATATTCCCGCTGATTTTGCTGTAAGGAATGCGTACGTGCTCTCCGTTGTCTTTCTCGATGAGGAGCGAGAGATATCCAAGGTAACGAAGACTGCCCTGTTCATCCCCGATCCGAATCATTTTCCCGATGTCGTAGTCACCCTGTGCCTTGAATATCAGACTGGCGATCCAGTCCTTCACCGCGAACCAGTAGATCAGTGAGGCAACGGCAAGTCCCATCACGCCGACCGCAACATTATAGTACACGGTGTCGTGTATGCATTTTTGCACCACCCATTCGAGATAGATAATCCAGATAAGTGCCTCGAGCATGGGTGCCGTACGCTGAAAAATCCGACTGTACCTGTTTTTCGCAAATACGGATGCCCAGACATATCGCACCGCGAGTATACAGAGGAGGATCAGTACGCCGACCAGCAGCACCTGAGCGATCACATACTCCGAGAGATGGAATCTTGTCAGATCGTTCATAACATTTTTGCTTCGATGAATTTCTGAATGATGAACGGTCGGGTATATGGATTGAGGCGCAGAACCCCGGCACTGCTCTCGACAACGAATCCTGAGCGTTTCAACTCATTTACTTTCTCTCTGATCTCGGCCTCACTCCTGTCGAACAGGCGCGCGAGTCTCTCGGTGGTCAGTGTCTTGTGCAGGACAAACTGCTGCAGCCATACGTCCCATTCATTCTCCAGATCGGTGAGCACACCAACCGCAGGTCTGCGAGGAGCACGGATCGTCATTGTCTCCGCTTCGTAGCTCTCAATACAGCCGATCCACGCATGCAGCGCGACACCGATATTTCCGGCGGAGTAATCAAAGTACTTGGTGAACAGTTTTGCCAGCACGAAAGCAGATATCCGATCCTCCACCTGATTCCGGTACATGAATTTGATCCCGGTAGTGTGATGACGCAGAAGTATCGCTTCCTGGAGTTGCTTCGCATCGTATGGCTCACAATGGATGATGCCCAGAAAGACTTTATCGAGGGCTTTCAAACGGTTCATGAAGCGGAAACTGTGCGTGCTGCAGTTCACGATGAAAAGGCATTGCGCACTGTATCGTTCGATCAGTCGGAGGATTTCGTCGACGACGGCAAAACCACCCTGGCTGCGTTCCCACCAGAGTTCCAGATCATGCAGCACGAGGACAGATCCAGGGGGGATGGTTTTAAACACCTCGTCAAAGTCGCCCTCCACCTGCAGCGTTTCACGAAGCTGCAGCCTGAAACGGTCAACGTCTATACATCCATCTTCCGGCGCAAAAAGATTGAAGATCTGCGGCTTGTTGAAATGTTCCAGCGCAATGCAATAGCACAACGCGGTTTTCCCGGAATCCGGTTCTCCGAGGACAAGCAATCCGCCTTCGAATCCCTGCCGATATCGCCGAACGATGGTTTCCGCCTTTTTCATTTCCGTGGACTGCCCCACGGTGAATTCACGAACAATCTGCTGCTTCCCAGTGAACAACTGTCTATAATAATAGGGCAGCTGGGCAAGCAATTCCGGTCGCGGAGATACGGCGTACGTGAAGCTCAGCAGTGAATCAATAGATGCGTTCGTATCCGAGTTCGCGGCACTCATCTTTCTAGCCAGAAGCAGTCCGTTGCTGCGACGATACAAAAGGGCGACAATGCCCTGGTTGATAAGGCTTCTGCTGCGCTGCACGCTCTGCCGGATACCTGCCGCAAAGGAGCGACTCTCCTGTCCCCTGCCCTTCTGGTCGACAATCCAATCAGTGCGGGAAATGAGGTACGGGTTCAACTTCCCGAAGGCACCGCTCAGACGCTCGGATGCAAAGGCGCTCATCTCCTCGAGAATCCCATCGACCTTTGTCCGCTCCTTCGTAACCCTGGAACCTATGCTGAGGACAAGATCAGCGAGGGATTCCTGTTCTCCAATCACTTCGGTCCCAGCGTCCGTCTCGGAGGTTGCATGATGAAACTGCAGGAGGCGTACGACTTCGACAGCCACGTTGCGCGACGTCGCCAATTGCGGCTCAACACTCACGAGTCGCTTGTGCAGCGGATCAATCACGTCGCTTTCAATAATATGATTTACGAGCCTACTCAGATTGATGGATACTGCTTCCGTACCTTCGTACTGTACGGTCTCAATTTTCTGAAACGACTCTTCTTCGATGATTTCCACCTTTTCCGGTAAGGGCTGTATCGCGGCTCGTATACTCGCATCGAGTTCCTGTATCATCGAGTACACGTCGATGGCATGCTGTTTGTTGATCACTGTCCGGAACTGGTCCAGAAAGTCGTCCTTGGTCTGACCGTAGAGCAACGGCAGAATCGACTCGAGATCGGTCAAGGGACCGAGTATGCGGGACTCGATATCTCCCCTGAAATCATTCATGAGTTTGCGAATAATGGCCGCAACCTGATGCTGAACGAACATCATGTGTACTTCCACCAAGGTGTAATGCGCCATCAGCGTGACATTGCGCTGCCATGCTGTCGGCGCTTGTAGCATCTTCGTCTTTACGGCCGCGGCCGTCTTCGGGATGCGGCACTCTTTCTCGATACTGCGATTGATGTCGAGGCGTATGGCATCGTCGCAGAGCGTCTGCATGCGACTGTGATTTGCGCTCAGCAGAGTGATCGCATTCTCCTGCATCTGCTGCTTGTAGGAAGTCTCTATCTCGTTCAACTGCTGGATCAAGAAATCCATTTTCTGTGCGATGGTTGCCGCAGAGATGTCGCCTTCTTCAGCTTCGATTTCCAGTGCCGACAATGTCTCGAATACCAGAACAATCCATTTCTGCAATTTCGAAATCAGCTGGTAACTGATAATCCCGAAGGCCTCTTCGTGTCTGTACAGAGCTTCCCGGAACGGCACCTTTACATCGTACTCCAGGCGCTTCTGCAAACGCATTTTGACCGTCACCGGCTGTTTCAGCACATCCTGACGAAATCGCTTCCGCCATTTGAGCAGGCGCAGGCGCAGGCCATCGGACGACAGGGGTTGCAATGAAGCTCGTTCGTGAAACACCTGCACTTCTGCGGGTGCATTCTCGATCACGGTCTGAAGCTGATCCAAGAGCTGCCCGAGTCCCTGTTCGAAATCCTCCCGCTCTTGGGCAATGGAGTCGCTTCCGTACTCCTCGAAGATTCGTTTGAAATTATCCAGGCAATCAATTTGGAGAGCAGAAATCCACTGTCGACGCATGGAGCGTGATCCGCGATCGAACTGCTGCCCCACCCTGGTAAAATCGTGCTGGATGCGACTTCTCATTTCCTCTATGACAGCGCGATTCGTGTTCTCTATGCTTTTCATTGAATCGCGTGAGAAGCTGTGGATGGCCCGATCGATCTCTTCCTGCAGTTTTGTGATCGTATGGAGCAGTATATCATGCGTACTGCCGTCCTCCGGCGCATGCGCCAATGTGAGAGGCGGGAATAAGACCTCCGTATCTGCAGGAGAAGCCGCCATCTCCTCTTCAGACGTGGGAGTACGAACTTCAATTCCTATGTACAGCGGCTCGAAGAATGAGGATGCCTGGACCAGGAGCGTTGATCCAAGATCGGCGACAATGCTGTTGACATTCGCGACAAACGCGGAGGAATTTTCATCGTCGAGCATGGGCAGTCCCATCATGATGAGATCCACCTCCCGCGATTCCGCCTTGATGACGTCAGTGAAGGGCCGTTTTTCTATCGCGTTATTGATCACCTTGACGCTCGCCATGATGCGCTGCTCGTCCAGGATCTGTTTCATGTTTCGATATGCGCGGTTGACGAGACTCCGATCGTCCACCAGAATCAACACACGCGCCTCTGCGTGCGCCCAATCCTCGGAAGCAGTTAAAAACTTTAGAATCGTCAGTTCCAGCGACGTATTGTTGCTTCCACCCCTCCACCAGATGTCGATGTGTTTGTGCTCGCCGAATCCCCGCTCGAGATCGTAGTCCAACATCAGAATATTGTAGTCCAGATCGGACATATGCTTCACAAGGTGGGCGAATTTCCGGGGATCGCGGGTATTCCGTGCCCAGCCCATCATCACCGTATTCGGTTCCACGCCGGAGAATCCGAAAACCTGGGAGATCGTCTCCATTCCGTCATAGATATTGTTGCAGCTCAGCTGCCTGCTGAAGATGCCGTTGACGGTCTCTTCGCTGTCATGAAGGACTTGCTGGGCCTTGGAGAAAAGTACCGGGTCTTCCGGATGCTCCTTCAGGTCGAAATTGGAGAGGATGCCTCGTTTATAGACGATCCATTTCCCGAATTCAATCAGGTGCGGTCGTTTGCTCACCCCGCCACTGAACAAGATAATATTGGGCCTCCAGTTCCTCGTATGCTTGACGCTTTTATCGAGGCGATGCAGACCCGAACGAATGACAGACGACCAAACGCCCTCCCACGTATCACCGGATTCCAGTGTCAGCTGCCGTCGCTGCAGATACAGGTAAAGAACTCCGAGTATCAGGGAGGATCCAATAAAAGAGAGGAGATCCAACTGTATCATGACGAGGAAGCTCGCGGCTGCGCCGAGCACACTCGTCCATTTAGGGATCCTGAATGATGGGCGGAAATCAGGACTGGCCCAATTCTCAATCGCACAGCTCAGATTAATGAAGCCATACGTTGTGATGAAGAAGATGGAAATGATCGCCGCGATGACGTTCAGTTCACCAATCAGAATTCCCGCTTCCGCAATCAGAAACGTTATCGCCAAGGCGTTCCGCGGCTCGTTCGCGGAGCCATACCCCCTGGCGAACATTCCCGGAGTGATACGATCCGCCGACATCGCCTGAAGGATTCGCGGCGCGCCGAGAAGACTTCCCATGGCGGAAGACAGCGTCGCGCCCCAGATTCCTGCAAGCAGAAAACCCGGCACCAGGGCGATCTCCGACAGGATACCGGGGTTGTTGATAAGGTCTGCCGAGTTCACGCGATATGCCAGGAATACGGCCATGCCAGTATATATCACAAATCCGATGCCGATCGCGGCCATCGTTCCCACAGGAATGGCTTTCTGGGGATTCTTCAGGTCACCGGACATCTGCACACCTGCGGTAAAACCGGTGACTGCCGGGAAGAAGATGCTGAAAAGCACCATGATTGAACCCACTCCGTCCGCTGAATGAAAAAGAGGCACGGTTGGGGCAAGATGCGCACTGCCGAAAAAGATGGAAAGCAGTGACAGCAAGATGGCGCCAAGTATCAGGTACTGTGTCTTGATGGCGAGCGATGTGCTGATGAGAACGACGATGGTGACTGCCGCGATCGCCAGCGTCCCGTACAGTCGAATGTTGTTGATGTTCGATGCAATCCCCATGACAGGGAGAAAGCTTTCGATGAAACCGATGATGTAGAGACTTACGCTGAACGAGAGCCCGACAAAAAGCGCGATCCCCAGGGAGCCGCCGATAGGCAATCCCAGGCTGCGGGAAATGATGTAGTAGATACCCCCGGCCTTCACCTTTTTATCGGTTGCGATGGATGCGACACTCAAGCCAGTGGTCACGGAAATGATGTGGGCAACGACGATGATGCCGATGGTCACCCACAGCCCTGCCTGTCCGACGATCCAAGGCAGGCGAAGATACATGATCACGCCTAGAATGGTCAGAATCGACGGTGTGAAAACACCGCCGAACGTTCCGAATTTTCCGTTTTTCACCACGAGGTGTCCTCTTCTGAACCAGCTGCCCGGGGCTGCTATGTCAATACATTCAAAGTACGAATAACCGTTTCACTCCTATATCGCTCGATCGGACAGAAAAACTCAGCACCCATTCGCATATAGATGCACAGCAGACATTTACGTATTAAATGCCGATCCAATATAGGGTCTTCCCAGTACAGTTCCAATACCGCGCATCCCGCTGCTTGAGTGTTTCAGTGTTCGCGATTTCTTTCCGCAGCGAAAGCATACTCGGGGCCGTCGGGGAACAATGTGAATCCACATGTGTCTGGGGAAAGGAGCATAACGCAGACTTGGCACGCCTTGTATTGGACTTTATCTCCCCTTTCTCATATATTCGGACAACCATACGAATGCCGGGTGGAGTTTCGAGTATTTATTGGAGGGTTTTTCCATGCGTACTTTATTTCAAAAGTTGCGTCTGGGTACTGCTCAGGACCAACTCGTTTCGTGAAGCTCTTCTCACTGCTGTTAATTTGGGGAATGATACGGATTCAGTGGGGGCAGTCTGTGGGGCACTTTGCGGTCGGGTTTATGGGCTTGAAGAAATACCGGAAGAGTGGCTGGAAGTACTGGCTCGGCGGGAGGACATCGAGGGTCTTGCGAGGCGGATGGCGGCGAGTCTGGAAGCTCGGTCTGAGGAAGCGACAGAGCGGGAATCTGCGTACATTCAGGACACCAATCCATCACCACATGAGCAGGAGGCAACATGAAGAATATCGAGATGAAGCTGGACGACGACATCCTCACCATCACGGTTGATCTGAGCAAGGAGTTAGGGCTCTCGTCCAGCGGGAAGAGCGTTATCATCGCATCGACGGAGGGGAATCAGGCGATTGAGGGGAAAGAGGAAGTGAAGATCGGCTTGAACGT
>JAGTUW010000110.1 GCA_018224345.1 Bacteroidota bacterium | reverse complement strand
GGGGCCGGCCCGGGCTACGTTCGGGGGTTTGGCTGGAACGGGCCGGCACGGGGGCCGGCCCGGGCGGAACGGGCCGGCACGGGGGCCGGCCCGATCGGGGATTTATTTGTGACTAATCTGATTATTCTTTAACTTAAAGTTGGTTTAGTATACAATGGAGCATATAGATGAAACATGTTACGATCGTAGTTTTTCCATTGCTTGTGTTTGCGCTTCTTTCGATGGCCCCCACGGCGTTGACGGGGCAGACTTTCAGTGTCGCTGCGGCATCTGCGGAGACGAGCGGAGAACCAACCGACTGGATCCCTGTCATAATTGATGTCACCAACATCTCGGGAAAACCGCTCACCCTCCGCGTCGAAATCATTGACAGGAGCGGCCTCCCGGAGGATTGGGACACACAGATTTGCTTTTTTCAGAACTGTTTTCCTCCGGGCACCTCAATGCATGAAGGCGACATGGCAACCGACTTCAAGGAGCCGCTCGATATCACATTCATTACTTCATCCACACCGGCTTCGGGTACCGTGCGTGTTCGTGTCACCAATGTGGACGATGAGGATGAGAATGTGGAACTGACTTTCACAGCAGTGACAGGAACGACATCCGCCTCCACTGCCCCGCTGGCAAATGAATTACGGCTTTCGCAAAATTACCCGAACCCTTTCGCATTGAATACGAACTCCTCCACCGTCATTTCCTACCGCACACCTGAGTCCGGAATGACCACGCTGAAAGTTTATAACCTGCTCGGCAGAGAAGTGCGCACGCTGGTCAATGAAGTGCGTCCCGCCGGCAGGACCATGGTGACATGGAACGGACGCGACAATACGGGGAGAATGGTTCCGGCCGGTATTTACGTCTACAAGCTGACGACCAATACGCAGTCGGTATCCCGCCGGATGATGTTGACCCGCTGATCGGTGTCGCAATAAAAAGTGTGAAGGCAGTCGGAATTGACTGCCTTCTTTTTTTGTGATCATGTATTTTCTAATTTCCGTCTATACCTTCGGGTGCCGGACTATGCCAATGTACATGAACCAACGGAATTCCATGCGACGTCTCCTGCTCGTTTTCTCTCTCTTGCTCTATACCACCGCTTGCGCCCCGCATATGGCCCTTCATGCCCCGTGGCCGGCAGGCGATCAACCGCGGGATGGGGAGTCCCACTTTCCTGCAGCAATGTCGCGGACCACACCGCGTGTGACAGACGACAGGGCCGCTCCATGGCCCGGACTGCTGGTCACCACAGCCGATCGGTCGCAGGTTCTGTTTCCAGCGGATGACTGGACACTGACCACTGCCGGAATCCGTGGGAATGCACTGGTGACCACCGCCGATGGACAGCAGTTCACCGCCGACACCACACTGGCCTATGTCGATGCCGTCAGCGCCTCACCGACCGAGCGCGGCGTCACCATGAATCAATTCCTGCTGACCATACTCGGCGTTATCCTGGTATTGGGGCTCGTAGCCATTATCATTTACGCCGCCTTTCTCGCCACCGCACGATAGGAGTGCACGCATGACTTCGCGTCCTGACGCATCGAACAACGGCCTGCCGTTCTTCAACGCTCATCCGCATTGGGCACGCGCTCTGTATCTCTTCTGCCTGACCGCCGTGCTGACGTTTGCGTCAATCTGGATTGTACGCTTCGCCTCCATCGTCACCGATGAAAACTGGTATACCGACATCGACGGCAAGGTCACGGTCATCGAAGTGCTGCCGGGGGGAGTGTCCGACCGGGCCGGTCTGCGTGCTGGTGACATCATCATGGCCATCAACGGCGTTCCGGTGCGTGACATGTTCGATGCGAACGACTATCTTCAGCAGAGCCGCGGAGGCGACGCGCTGGTCTACACCGTTGAGCGAGACGGCGAGACACTGGACCTGACCATTTATACGGCGGTGTTCGGCCTGCCGCTGTTCTATCTTGCGCATATTCTGATTGGAATATCTTTTATCAGCATCGGGACCTGGGTATTTCTCCGCCGTTACCGGCACCCCATCGCACGTCTTCTGGGCTGGTCGCACCTGGTACTGGGCTTTGCCCTGTTGATTTCCCAGAGTTATTCCTACTGGTTCTATCCCGATACATTCACTTCCCTCGGCTATCTGCTTTCCCCGCTGAGCTGGGCCCTGGCAATCGGCAGTCTGATGCATCTGCTGCTGTACTTCCCTGCACAACGTTTCGTCCGTGCCGTCCGTCGCATCGATATCGCCATGATCTACGCGGCGCCCCTGGCGCTCTTTCTCGCAATTCCGCTCGGAAGCGCGTTCCCTCTGACGGGACTTTTACGATCCCTGCTGATGGTAGGACTCACAGCAATCGCTGTGACCGTCGTGC
Source organism: Bacteroidota bacterium (assembly GCA_018224345.1). Classification (GTDB taxonomy): domain Bacteria; phylum Bacteroidota; class Ignavibacteria; order SZUA-365; family SZUA-365; genus SZUA-365. The sequence continues at coordinate 7,989 of JAGTUW010000110.1, read as the reverse complement.
AGATATTACTCGCGCGTCGCTACCGGCTTTACGAGAGCGTCGAATACCGGGAACGCTTCCCGAAAATCCGTGTAGCCATCATCCTTGGCATCCTGTTCATTGCCGGTTCCCTTGCCGTCACCAACTACTCATCCTGGCAGGCGATATTTCTGCTGGGACTTGCCTCTCCCGCGCTGTTCTTCTCCACTATCGTACGCTATCGCATTTTCGACCTGTATGTTGTGCTCCGGCGGGGCTCGCTCTACGGGATGCTCACCACCGTGCTGACGACCTGCGTCGTCCTTCTCTTTTTCATTCTCCTCCTTCTGCTCCCTCAACAGCATTGGAATATGCCGGTGCTGCATGTCACCAGTGAACAGATCGAGATGATCCGTCTGCACGCCTTGACACCAGAGCAGAGAATGGTGTATGAGAAACGAATGTCCTTCCTCGCTGGCGCTCTCGCCATTGCATTGCTATGGTGGCTGCATCGTCAGGGGAAACGCCGACTCGACCGCCGGTTTTTCCGCGGCAGCTACGATTACAAACGTGCACTGACCGCTTTCAGCAAACTCTCGCACAGTTACGCCGACAGCACCCTGCTGGCCACGGCCGTGGTCGGTGATCTGGTCAACCTCATGCATCTGAAAGGCGCCGTCTTCGCGATCCGCAGTGACGGCGGCTTCAGACCGCTGGCGTCCAACGGCCTCCACATCGATACCGATCTGCTGCTCTTTGGCAATGAGGGCCTGTCCTCTCTCGATACCGCTTTCGCGCGGGATACGTCTCTGCCTATCGACAACCTACGCTTCCGGGATCGCTTTGCCGGTACCGGCGTGGAATTTCTTACTGCGTCGCATATTGACGGACACGCACAGGCACTGCTTCTCCTGGGCGAAAAGCAGTCGGAAACGAATTACTCACGGGAGGATGTCGAGCTGCTTGAGAACCTCGCGATCAATATCAGTGACGCACTGACGACAATGCGTTTCTATGAGGGTGCGCGGGATAAGGAACGGATGCGCAAGGAACTGGAAATCGCACGCAGCATTCAGCTCGACTCGCTGCCCGATGAGATTCCCGATCTCCCGGGCATCGACGTGGCTGCGAAATCACTGCCGGCGTATGAAGTGGGTGGTGATTTCTACGATTTTCTGCCACGACATGACGCCATGACCTTCGTCATCGGTGATGTTTCCGGCAAAGGCACTTCCGCCGCACTGTACCTCTCGCGCATACAGGGCATTCTCAAAACCGTCGAGTCGTATCAACCCGGGTTGTGGGAACTGCTGGTCCGCATCAACACGCAGATCTTCGACCACATCGAACGACGCAGTTTCGTGACCATGGCAGCGCTTCGCGTGGAACTGCTGCGCAATGAAGTGACTTTTCTCCGGGCCGGACATCTTCCCCTGTTGCATTACAATGCGCTCTCGCGTGAAATTATTCAGCATCAGCCGGCAGGACTCGCCATCGGGCTCGACATGCATTCTTTTGCCGAACGATTGGAAGAAGAGAAAATTTTCGTCCGTGGAGGCGATGTCTTCGTGCTGCTCTCCGACGGTATCACCGAAGCGGAGAACGATCAGGGGCGGCAATTCGGCATGGAAGGCGTGATCGAATGCCTCCGCGAACATGCGACACAAAACGCAGCAGAGATTCAGCGCGCCCTGCTGGAATGTGTCGACCGTTGGGCCGGCAGCGCCGAGCGTGGCGACGATCAAACCATCGTCGTCATCAAGTTCGCGATCTGAACCCTACCGCCAGTTCGGGTTGAATATGTAGCGCAGGCGGGCATCGTAATATGTACGTTCCACCGTCTCAAAAAAGGAAATCATGGGGATATCCCAACTCCCCGTGCGTTTTCTCAGGAAGTCCTCAAGCGCCCTTCGCCGCTCACGGGCATGCGTCATGTTCTCTCCGAAACATTCGATTTCTATTTCATAGACATGTGTGCGCGGAGCACGCCGGATGAAATGCATGAGCTGTACAAAGGCCTTCGAGTTTTCATCGATGACATGTTCCCTTCGGAACAGTTCGAGAAACATCCATGAGAAATTGCGGACGGGGTTGAATTCCGTTCCCGGCAGGGGCGACGGGTCGCGTCCGTCAGGAATACCGTCGCCATCCGTATCCGGATTCCGTGGATCGGTCAACAGTCCGTAGTACTCCGCATAATCATTGACACCATCGTTGTCGGTATCCGGGTTGCGCGGATCGGTACCGATGAGTAGCTCCTCTCCATCGGGCAGGCCGTCAGCGTCAAAGTCGCTGTCGATGGCGCGCGAGCCGTACACGAGTTCCATATCGTCGGTGAGACCGTCGAAATCCGTGTCGCGCAGAAGAGGACTCGACACGGTTTCCAATCCGTCCGGAATCCCGTCACCGTCGGTATCACGATTGAGTGGGTCGGTGCCACGGGCGAGTTCGACACTGTCCGGCAGCCCGTCGCCGTCGGTATCGGCACGGGTTGCCGACGTGCCGAGCGTGATTTCCTCGAGATCCATGAGACCGTCGCCATCCGTATCCCGGCGCAACGGATCAGTGCCATGAATACGCACCTCTTCAAAGTCGCTGAGTCCGTCGCCATCGGTGTCCGGATGTCGCGGCGAGGTTCCGAGCAGAACTTCCTCGCCATCGGGCAATCCGTCGCCGTCGGTATCGGGATTATCGGGATCGGTGTTGTAGATATACAATTCTTCATAATCCGGAAGTCCGTCAAAATCCCTGTCTCCGTCCGGAGTTGGAAAGGAATAGGTGAATGCGACACCGGTGGTCAGGTACATATCATTCCAGCTTCCTGCCTTCAATCCGTCGAGGTAGTCGGTGAAAGTTGTATGCATACTTGCATGCAGTGTCATGGAGAATTGCCGTCCGAAGAGAAAATCGAGCATGACGGTAAGAGGAATTCCGGCCGTCCATTTCCCGTACTCATCCTGGGGTTTCGGCAATGCATCGCCATTGGCGTTCATGGGTGAGAAGTAGGTAAGTTCCAGTCCGCCGCCGAGAAACAGTTCCGCAGCATCCCCGACAGGCATACGCCACAGGGCCTGCGCGCTCAGGGGCAGGACAAAGCTGCGATGCACTTCGTTCATCACGAATTGTGACGTGTCGAAATGTTCCAGCATACGGCCGTCCGCTTTCCATTGCAGATTATGAAAACCTATGCCGAGCATGCCGTAGAGCGAGCCGTTCCCCGGACCGAGATTCCGCAGATGGCGACGCAGACTCAACGCCCCCCCAGCGGAAAATCGCGTATCGGAAAAATCATCGAAGGTTTTCGTGACGCTGCCTTCGATGGAGAAAATCCATTCGCGCGCCGGCTGCATATAGCGCCAGGGCAGACGACCCTCGGATGTCCCTTGAACAGCCGCCGGCAGCATGCGGTAGTTTCGCACAGGCTTCTTTCCTGCAGGCCATGCCGAATCCGGCCCTCCCGTCCTCTCCTGCCCTCCCGTTCTCTCCTGCCCGTGTCCGGTAACAACTGACTCTGTGGTATTCGTAGTGCTACGTTCCTCTGTCGCTGGCACCGGGCTTTCATTCTGTCCGAAAAGCGACGGAGATGCGAGGCAGGTCAGCCAGGCGGACAGCGCGAAGGTCATGAGGTGAAGAAGCGGATGCGGAAGTTTGTATCGGAAAGCGAACATGATCATGAACAAGGTTGAAGAAAGATATGAGAAAGTGAAAGGTATGACGGATTTCCTTCGGGGACAACGGTGAGATCGTGTATATCCCGATGCGTCCGGGCAACCGTCATGATATCGAACGCAAGTGGAGCAGCGTCACGTTTGCAGTCAATGGGGCTTTGCATCTGTATCGGGTCGCCGTCCATAGCGTTCCTCGTAGTATGCATCAATTTCATTTTTCTGGAAGGCGAGTGTTTCGGGAGCATGTTCCCCGGTCAGAGCCTCGATATATTCCGGCGTCGTACCGCAGCACCCCCCGATGATACGGGCGCCCGCTGCGACCCAGTCCCGCGAGGCCGTGACATACCCGGCGATATCAGCGTCCCGGCGCAGTCCGTCTGTTTCTTTCGGACCTGGTTGTCCGGTATTTGCATAGCAGCCGGTCGGCAGGGACGTACATGCGCGCAGCGCTGCATATGCCTGTTTCATCTGTGTGGCTGCAACGCAGTTGAGCAGCAGTGCCACCGGTGTGTATGGCGCGACGGCGGTGACGGCATCCTTCAGTGTTTCGCCCGAGAGCAGTGTCCCCTCTGCGTCGGTCACGAAGCTGACCGCGAATTCCTTCCCCGTCGCAGCACAGGCTTCCGCCGCGATCACGGCTTCCCGAATGGTCATCATCGTTTCCGCCAGCAGCACATCCACGCCCGTCATGGCCAGCAGGGCCGCCTGCCGGCGATGTTCCTCCCGCAGTTCGTCATCCGGTGGCACATCTTCCGGGCGATAGCAATCCTCCACCGGCGCCAGTCCGCCTGCGATCAGTACCGGACGGGCAGGCTGGAAACGGTCCCGCGCCTCGAAGGCCAGTTGCACCGCGCGCAGGTTCAATTCTTCCCACTCCGATTCCATTCCTGCTTTGCGCAATGCGCGGATATTGCTGCGAAACGTATTTGTAGTAATGATATCCGCCCCTGCGTGCAGGTAGTGGAAATGCAGAGTGCGCACGACATGTGGCATGGAGATCAATGCGCGTGCCGACCAGAGGGGAGCGGAGAGATCCACGCCATGGCGGCCGAGTTCCGTGCCCATGGCGCCGTCGAGCATGAGAAGGGAACGCTGTGCGAGGAGGTCTGAAAGCGGCATCGTAGTATGGATAAAATGAAGTGAATCCTTCCATGCTGCCCAGTGTCAATCCGGCGATCTCACTGCCGCAGCACGTGGTAATGCGGATGATGATCAGGGAGTGTCGATACTGACGCTGCCCGAGCGGAAGGCGCGTTTTTCCACGGCGCCAAAGCCGAGTGCGAGCAGCGCCTCGCGACAGCGGGCAAGGTCGATATCGTCGAGCAGCGCTGCGTCGATTTCCAGCATGGCGCTGTCGTCGCCGAGGTGGCGCACACGGAAATTCACATCGGGAGAAAGTACGTACGTCGTACGCACAATGTCCTCGGCAGTTTCGATGCGTTGCAGATGGATGGCAGTCGCTTCGACGCCGGGTGACAGTCGTGAGCGCAGGCAGGGTGATGCCGCATCGTTCCAGTTCGGTAGTCCCGCATGGCGGGAGAGCGCACGCACTTCCTCCTTGCGCAGATGGGCGAGCGGACTCCGCACAAAGTGTTCCCGTGCCGCCTGCAGTCCCACCCGCGTCGGATCGGTGAGATCGTCCGCATTCGTCCCGTTGTACAGCAATACCGTATCCGCGTTGTGAGCCACATCGGCGATGATCGCTTCCATGGCCGTGTAGATGCCGTGTTTGCAGACGTAGCAGCTCATCCCTTCATTGGCCACATAGACCGGATCGAGATGTTCGCGGGTTTCGACAAAGCGCAGGGGAATCCCGATATGTTCCGCCAGCGCGATGGCGGAGGAACGCATGATTTCCGAGACGGACGGCGACAGCGCCATCACTGCTTCACTTGTGGAGGGAAAGGCATCATACACCGCTTTCGCCACCAGGGCGCTGTCCACCCCGCCGGAATACGCCACGAGGTGACGATCCGCATTGTCTGCTTTTCGTACTATATCAGTTATGAGTGTATTATATTTTGTCGTGACCGTCGTCATCTTTTCCGGAGCTTATGAGGCGATTGATACGATGCGCTGCGGCCGCTGCGCCGATCCCGTTGTCGATATTGACGACCAGCACGCCCGGTGCGCAGCTTCCGAGCATGGAGAGCAGGGCATTGATGCCGCCGGCATTGACGCCGTAGCCGGTGGAGGTGGGGACGCCGATGACGGGGATGTTCAGCAGTCCTGCGAGTACCGATGGCAGAGCGGCTTCCATGCCCGCGACACAGATGCAGACCTGTGTACGTGCGATTGCGGGCAGGACGGCGAGCAGGCGTTCGATACCCGCGACGCCGACATCGGCGAAGCGTTGCACCGCGCTGCCCGCGAAGGTGCAGGCCACTTCGATTTCCTCCGCGACGGCCAGGTCGGATGTGCCGGCGGTCACCAGCGCGATGCTGCCGATACCAACCTCCGGCACACGCGGTGCGAACACGGCGAGCGATGAACGCTCGTGGTAGCGAGCTTCGCTTTGTTCGGCCGCGAGTTCAGTGAACTGTTCTTTCGTCAGTCGTGAAAACAGGATATTGCGGCGATTGTGTTCGATCATCGCTGCGAGAATGCCACGGAGTTCCTCCATCGTCTTGCCGGGCGCATAGATGATTTCCGGAAAGCCGGTACGCGTATCACGTTCGAGGTCCAGCCGCGCATAATCTCCCACATGCAGATATCGCTGCCGCATCGCTTCCAGGTTTTCCGCGCATTGTTCCATGCTGAGTTCCCCGTCCGTCAACCGCTGCAGCAGTTCCAATATTTCCTGACCTTTCTTCATATACCCAATATAACCGGAGGCCACGACAGGGACAATGCACGGAACGGGCCGGCACCTGCGTTCGGGGGTTTGGCTGGAACGGGCCGGCACAGGCGGAGCGGGCCGGGCTACGTTCGGGGGTTTGGCTGGAACGGGCCGGCACAGGGGCCGGCCCGGGACGGGGATTTTAGTTTGTTCTGCCGTACATTTGTGAAGGAATCTACGAAGCGATTTACATAACAAACCAACTGCGTCTGCGATATGACTCCCTGGCATACACTTCCTCACGATGATATTTATTCCACCTTCGACACGGGACCCGATCACGGGCTGAATGCGGACGGGGTGGACCGCGCGCGCAACCAGTATGGCTCGAACGTGCTTCCGCACGAAGCCAAAAAACCCGGCTACAGAGTACTGCTCGAACAGATCAACAATCCCATCATCATCATTCTGCTCGTGGCCGCGGTACTGACCGGATTGCTGGCGGATCTGACGGATTCGATCGTCATCTTTGCGGTGGTGATCATCAATACACTCATCGGCTATTTCCAGGAAACCCGCGCCGAAGCGGCCCTGCGAGCGCTCAAGGATCTTACCTCGCCGACCGCCCGCGTCCTGCGACACGGGACACAGTCAACAATGCCTTCGACCGAACTGGTATGCGGAGATATCGTATTTGTCGAATCCGGAAGCAAGGTCCCGGCGGATATCCGCCTTGTCGAAGCCCGCGAACTCATGGTCGATGAATCCATGCTCACGGGAGAAAGTCTCCATGTGTACAAACAGGCCGATGCGAACGTGGCGTCCAACGCGGGCATCGGCGATCGGCACAATATGCTGCACACCGGAACCGCAGTACAGAGAGGACGCGGCAAGGGTGTGGTCGTCGCTGTCGGCGTGAATACTGAACTTGGCACAATCACGAAAAATATTCTCGAGACAGAAGAAAGCATTTCCCCCCTGCAACAACGTCTCGCGCGTTTCGGGAAAAACCTGAGCTTCGCTATCGGCATCGCCATCGCGGTGCTGTTTCTTGCCGGACTGGCGCAGGGCAACTCTCTGCTGCAGATGTTTCTTACGGCTGTCGGTCTCGCGGTGGCTGCCATTCCCGAGGGGCTCCCGGTCTCCGTCACCGTTGCGCTTTCCATCGGTGTGTATGCCATGGCGAAAAAGAACGCCATCATCCGCAAACTCGCGGCAGTGGAAACGCTCGGCAGCACAACGGTGATCTGCACGGATAAAACGGGAACGCTGACCGAAAATGCCATGACGGTCACGCGCATTGTCGCGGGAACACGGCACTATGAAGTCAGCGGAACGGGCTACAGCGGCGACGGGGTGATTACGGGCGAAGACGGCCCACTCACTGATATACAGCATGATTCCCCGCTCGGCAGAACGCTGCTCATCGGTGCAATCTGTACCGAATCCCGTCTCGTCGAACGTGATGGCGAGACACACCTCGTCGGAGATCCGACCGAGGGGGCTTTGCTCGCCTCCGCACGCAAGGCAGGAATAAAGATGGAAACGCTTTCGACCCGGTATCCGGTCGAGGATCTCCGTCCT
>JAGTUW010000109.1 GCA_018224345.1 Bacteroidota bacterium | reverse complement strand
TGGTGGTGATGGATGGGCGGTTCGCGCAACGCCCTTACATGATGAAGGGCAGTTTTCTGCCGATTTTTACGGATGCGTATTTTATGATCTGCCCGACGAGGAGCGGCAACAATGAGATTCCCAGAATCAACAACCAACCCTGCCGGCCGGGATTGACGACATCAAGTATGGCGGCCAGACCGGGAACATACACCGTCATCAACAACAGAACTATACACAGAGCAATCGCTCCCCAGACAAGCGGGTTGCGTGTCACCTCATTGCGGAACAGTGGCGCTTCGCTGTCGCGCATGTTGAACACATGCCAGAGCCGCGCAAATGCCAGCGTCAGAAATGACAACGTCACCGCTTCATTTTCCGACAACCCGAGAATGTGCAAGCCGATCATGAGTATGCCGAGTACCGGGATGGTGATAATCACACCGTACAGAGCGATTCCGAGCCAATGCCGACGGGTGATGATCGATTCTTGCGGATCGCGGGGAGGACGCTGCATGATGTTGGGGGTTGCGCTACCCATGCCCAACGCCAGAGCGGGAAACACATCCATCACCATATTGATGAATAAAATCTGCAGCGGCAGTAATGGTAACGGGACGTTCATCAAAGAAGCAAGACCCACGGCCAGGACTTCACCGATGTTTCCCGAGAGCAGAAAAACCACAAACTTCCGGATATTGTTGAATATCACACGGCCATGCTCCACCGCCGGGATAATAGTGGAAAAGGCGTCGTCCTGCAATATCATGTCGGAAGCTTCGGCGGCAACCTGCGTGCCGCGCTTGCCCATGGCAATGCCGATATCCGCCTTCTTGAGCGCCGGCGCGTCGTTCACACCGTCACCGGTCATGGCCACGATGGCGCCATGCTGCTGATGCAAAGCGATGAGATCGAGTTTCTGCGAGGGACTGACGCGCGCAAAAATCGGCACCTGCAAAAGTTGCCTCTGCTTCTCCTCTGACAGTTCATCGACGCTCTCGAGATCAGCTCCCAGCACTACCTCGCGCTCGTCTTCGGTCAGGCCTACACTGTCCGCGACGTTTTCAGCGGTCACCGGCTGGTCGCCAGTCACCATGATCACCCGGATACCTGCGCTGCGGCACAGGGCGATGGATTCCCGGATCTCTTCACGCGGCGGATCCAGCAAACCAACCAGACCGAGCAGCTCCAGATCTTCGTATGGCTCTGCCTCGAGTGAATCAACCTTCTTTCTTGCCAACGCAAGGACCCGCAATCCCCCTTTCGCCATTGCGGTATTGTGTTCCAGCCAGGCCTGCCTGTCGTCCCCGGTCAGGTCTCTGGTTTCTTCTTCGGTTACAACGGCGGAACAAACCTCCAGTATCGCCTCCGGCGCGCCTTTGACTGCCACATAATATGCGCTATCGGTCTTGTGAAAGGTCGCCATCATTTTGGTGTCGGGATCGAACGCCTCTTCCCGTTCTTCCGGCATCTTTTCGAGCAGTGCGTCCTGCTGCAGTTCGGCTTTGGCGCCGGCCGCGAGCAGCGCAACTTCCAGAGGGTCGCCCACTGCGCCATTGTCCGAGTCCTTCTCCGGCAGAGTTGCATTGCTGCACAGCACGCCCACCTGCAACGCTTCCCGCAGCAACGGGTTGCTATCAACGTCGATGACGTTGCCTTTCCGGATGAATACATCTTTTTTGTCTTCATCGGCGCCGAGTTCGATTTCACCGGATGCCAGCATCAGTTTGCGCACGGTCATTCTGTTTTCGGTCAGCGTGCCCGTCTTGTCCGTGAAAATGACATTGGTGGCGCCCAGGGTTTCCACCGAAGCCAGACGGTTGACAAGGGCGTTGCGTTTTGCCATGCGCATCATCCCACGCGCCAATGCAACCGTCGCCACAATGGGCAGTCCTTCCGGAATTGCTGCGACCGCCAGAGCAATCGCGGTTTTGACCATGAAGTATATCTCATGACCGCGTGCCACGCCCAGTATTGCCACTCCCGCTGTGATGCCCAGCGTAATCCAGATGAGTTTGTGGCCCAACTTGCCGAGCCGTTTTTCCAGCGGGGTAATTTCTTCTTCCGCTTCCTGTACCAGCTCCGTAATAGTACCGAGCTCTGTGTCCATGCCCGTCGCCACCACTATACCGGCGCCCGAACCGGTAGTGACCGCGGTGCCGCTGAAAAGCATATTGTTTCGATCCGCCAATTCCGTCTGTTCGTCCAGAGAATCCGTGTGCTTGCCCACAGGCACGGATTCGCCGGTGAGGGCGGATTCGTCTGCGCTCAATTTATTGGCTTCGATCAGTCGCAGGTCAGCGGAGACTACATCGCCGCCTTCGAGCACGACGATATCGCCGGGCACGAGATCTTCGGCGTCCACCTCCCGCACCTTGCCGTTGCGGCGAACGTTTACATTGACGCTGCTCAACTTGCGCAACGCTTCCATGGAGCGAAGGGCCTTGATCTCGGTGACAAAGCCGATGACCACTGTCAGAATAATGACCGCGATGATGGCCAGACCCTCGATCCAATCTCCGAGAGCAAAAGAAAGAATGGCGGCTCCGACCAGAAGCACCATGATCAGGCTTTTCACCTGGCGAATGAATATCTCCCACGCACTGGCATTGCGCGTTTCACGGAGGCGATTGCTGCCGTACTTCTTCCGCCTTTTCCGCACTTCCTGGTCATCCAATCCCTGCCGGGCAGAGACCTGCAGAGCTTCCAGAATTTCTTCGTACCCGATTTTCCAGGGCTGGTCTGCATGGGCGCCGGAGCGCTTGTTCGTGTTTTTGCGGGTTTCGCTCATCTCTCCGTCCGGAACACAACATTGAACATCCGGTCCGATCTGCCCCGTCCATTTTCATCCAGGTGCAGGACGTGGACAAAGATGTGATCCACATTGGTCAACCCGACGGTGTATTCGCGAAAGGTTACAAGGTCCATGCTTACTCCGCATATTATATAGTTCGTTTCGGGTCTCTGCCACCGGCGCGTGTTTCCCCTTTTTCCGCTTACATGTTTGGACAGACACCGGCATGAATGACCGGAGCCCTGCCGGTGCCGTATTCATTTTTTCGGAATCATGACTTCGACAATATGATCCGGAAAAAGCATACGGATTTTCCATTCAAGCGCCAAATGGATCAGGGCTGCACTGCATCCTCAGCCCGTCCCCTGTGATGCGTCTATGGAGCGCTTCCTGTTTCAGGCCCTCCGTTATCAGTCCCCTTTTATTCCGG
>JAGTUW010000108.1 GCA_018224345.1 Bacteroidota bacterium | reverse complement strand
TGCCATTCCACCGGAGCTGTCACGGGAGGTATGAGATGAAAAAAGCATTGTTTGCCACCCTTCTTTCCATTGTGCTGCTGGCGCTTCTTGCAGCTTGCAGTAGTGAATTGCAGGATGCCGATGATCTCCCGTTCGCACCGAGACTGATCGGCGCGCATGGCATCGGATATGCGCACCTGGGATCCGATAATTTCCATGGCCGTGATATCGCGCAGAATTTCGGGTGGGATATCACCGGATGCCGGAGCTGTCACGGTGTCGATTACAGCGGTGGGAATACACGACAGAGCTGTAACGCGAGTGGTTGCCATGTTGCGGCAGACGGCGGACCCGAGGCCTGCTATGTCTGCCACGGTGATGCAATGACAAAGACGAGTTATCCGCAGTGGTACAGTACACATGCGACGCATCTTGAAGGCGGACCGAACAGCAGCGCGACGATTGCATGCAACGACTGCCATGTCCTTCCTGCAAACTATGCCGACCCGTTGCATATCGACGACGCGACACCCGGAAAAGCGGAAGTGCATTTCGACAATGAACTCGCCGCCACGGTGACGCTCGGTACTGTCGGTGTCCCGGTATTCAACAGCGAAAACGTCACCTGCGCCAATACCTACTGCCACGGCAATTTCACGAACGGTAACAATAAAACCGTCGCGTGGAAAGGTACGGATCAGGCGAAATGCGGGAGCTGTCACGGCGATGAAGCCACGGGTGACCCGCTTCCGACGGCACCACATCCACAGAGCCCCAGCTGTGCTTCCTGTCATGGGAGTGTTGTCGACGCCAACCGGAACATTATCGATCCGGACCGCCATGTCAACGGCGTACTCAATGTGTTCGGAGTGGAAAGAACCAACTGGTAATTCTCTCTTCTCAGGACTGATAAACGACAAGCCCCCGAATTCGGGGGCTTGTGTTTTCTGAGACCTGAGGGGTGTCGGGTGTGTCAGTGTCCGTTTTCTTTCTTGCTCAGTGCATCCACGGAAGCGATGGCGATCATATCGACAATTTCCTTGACTTCGGCTCCGCGCTGCAATACATGGACGGCCTTGCGCATGCCATTGAGAATCGGACCGACCGGCATCATGCCGCCGATACGACTGAGCAGTTTATAGGAGATATTGCCGGAATTGAGATCGGGGAAAATCAATACATTGGCGCCCCCCTTGAGGGTACTGAAGGGGAAGGTGCCTTCGATGATCTCCGGTACGACTGCAGTGTCGGCCTGCATCTCTCCATCGATCATCAGATCGGGACGGCGTTCGCGAACGATGTGCAATGCGGCTCGCATTTTATTTGCGGATTGCTCGCGGTTGCTCCCGAAATTCGAATATGAGAGCAGGGCAACACGTGGCGTCACGTCGAAACGCTCGGCCAGTTCGGCCGCCTGTAACGTGATGTCAGCAATATCCTCCGCCGTCGGATCGATATTGACCGTCGTGTCGGCCAGGAAGTATGGTTGATGCTTGACTGTTGAGAGCATGTACAAACCGGACACCTTGTTATAGCGCTCGTCATTTCCGACGATCTCGAGTGCGGGACGAATGGTATCGGGGTAGTGGGACGTGTAACCGGAGATCAGTCCGTCCGCATCGCCCATATGCACCATCATCGCTCCGAAGTAATTCCGGAATCTCGGAATGGTGCGTTGTGCCATATACATGGTTTCGCCTTTTCGTTGGCGGAGATTGTAATATTCTCCGACATACTCCTCAATGCGCGGGAAAGTCCTCGGATTGATGATCTCGATGCCACTGAGATCGATGCTGTGTTCCTCCGCAATGGCACGAATATCTTTTTCGTTTCCGAGCAGAATCGGTTTGGCTATTCCTTCATCGACAGCGACTTCCGCAGCCTTGATAATGCGGTGCTGATCGCCTTCGGGAAGAACAATACGCTGCGGCTCCTTCGTGGCCTTTGCATACGTCTGCGCGATAATCGGCTGTGTGCGTCCCATGCGGATATCAAGTTGCGTACGGTATGCATCAAAATCTTCGATGGGCTTGCGCGCGACACCGGTGTCCATAGCTGCCTTTGCCACGGCAGGTGCGACCCATGTGAGGACACGCGGATCAAAGGGTTTCGGAATGATGTACACGCGGCTGAACGCCATTTCACTGAGTCCGTAAGCGCGTTTCACGCTGTCGGGCACTTCCTCACGCGCCAGATCCGCCAGCGCTTTCGCCGCGGCTTTTTTCATCTCCTCGTTGATCGCGCTGGCACGGACGTCAAGCGCGCCACGGAAAATAAAGGGGAAGCCAAGGACATTGTTCACCTGATTCGGAAAATCGGAGCGCCCTGTGGCCATAATGACATCCGGGCGTGCGGCAACTGCATCGTCGTAGGTGATTTCAGGATCGGGGTTGGCCATCGCAAAGATAATAGGATCGTCGGCCATGCTGAGAACCATCTCCTGGTTGACCACGCCACCCTTGGAGAGGCCGATGAAGACATCGGCGCCCTTGAGCGCGTCCTCCAGCGTCCGTGCATCCGTCTCCGTCGCCATTTCCTCCTTGAACTCGTTCATGTGATTGGTGCGGCCCTTGTAAATGACACCGGCAGTGTCGCACATGATGACGTTTTCCTTCTTTACCCCAAGACTGATATGGAACTTGGCGCAGGCGATGCCGGACGCGCCGGCGCCATTGAATACCATCTTCACTTCCC
>JAGTUW010000107.1 GCA_018224345.1 Bacteroidota bacterium | reverse complement strand
CGTAAGTGTGAACGAACCCGCATCGGCAATCAACGAGATACCGAGACGAACGAGATTGATCTGTCCCATCAACTTGCTCTCGAGTCCGAGTTGATAATCCTCATCCGTCAGTGCGGTCAGCGACCCGAAGGCGGCGAGTCCTGCAGCACAGAGCACTGCATCAAACTCCCCTGCCTTCAGGTACATTTCCCGCAAGGCTTCCTGATCCGCGATATCGGCATGAATGTCTCCGGAATTCCGGCCGACGGACACGATATCATGCCGCGTGGCGAGGTCCTTCAATACTGCGCTCCCGATCGTTCCGGTTGCTCCTATAAGTATGACTCTCAATGTATCCTGCTCCTTTCCTTCGTTGTTGTATTGTTAGACAGACAGCCGGAAACCGGCATGCACGGCGCACACTCACCCCGGAGGCCATTGCATGCTGCGTCCGCCGAGCAGATGCAGATGCAGATGATCGACGGTCTGCCCGCCCTTCTCACCGCTGTTGATGACGAGACGATATCCCTCATCGAGTTCCTCCCTGTGTGCCAGCTTTTTCGCTGTCAGCAGCATGTGCCCGATCACTTCCCGGTGCCGTTCTTCGAGGAAATCGACGCCCGGTATCTCCTCCCGCGGTACGATGAGGATATGTACCGGTGCCTGTGGGGAAATATCGCGGAACGCGACGACAAGATCGTCTTCATGCACGATATCCGCCGGAATTTCACCCGCAATGATTTTCGAAAAAATGGTCTTGCTCATGAGTACCTCGTTGTTTCATTTTTTGTGTCGCCACGGTGCGCCGTGCCATCCATTGCTTCCCGATGCCATGAGCGCATAACTTGGGAAACTTCCATGCCAAATTCAACCCGGGTGTACTGTCCCGCTGCGATTCGCGTCGCATCTCTGGTGACGGGAGGGTGAAGAATATTGATGGCAGTCGTCGCAGGAACGACCGCGTCCCTGCCTCCTGAGCGTGCGCGAAGCCGCACATTCAGTCACACTCCGGAGCACTTGCATGTCAGCATTGATTTTCATAATATAGTCCCTGATTTAGACCCTGATACAGTACCCATATATGAGGACCTAGTGATACAGGCAAAATTCAGCCTTCATCAGTCTCATCTGACGTTTCTTGAACAGGCACGCAGCTATGGTTTCAAGGACAAAAGCCAGGCTGTGCGTGTTGCACTGGATCGTCTGATAGAGGAGATAACACGGCAGAGATTGAGAGAATCAGCCGTTCTGTATGCTGAAGAATTGGAGAAAGATCCGGAGGTGATTGCATGGCTCGATGACGTGGCCGAAGGATGGCCGGAATGAGCAGGCTGTGTCGTGGCATGGTTCTGGATATTGACCTCGATCCCACGAAAGGGTCTGAAACCGGTAAAACCCGACCCTGTGTCATCGTAACGAACAATACATACAACCTGTATCTCCCGGTGATACAGGTTGTACCGCTCACGGTCTGGTCGGACAAAAAAGCAGCGATACTCACCAATGTGGAAATTACACCCACACCGGGCAATGGACTCAGCAAGAGGAGCGTTGCCGATTGTCTGCAGACACGTCCGATCGATCACAGGCAGCGACTCATTGCCATTCGCGGACAACTCTCTTCCGATGAACTCGCCCGCATCGATGAAGCGCTCGCCCTCGTCTTCGGTCTCCGTTGAACTCCGCGCCAAGCCGACTGCCATATCAGGAATACATCCTGTCCTCCCCTCCAAGCCCCGCCGAAGCGAAGGCGGGGCTCACAGATGTCCCGGCAGCCAGCCGACGACGACCTGCCCGCTGTCTTCGTCCCAGAAATAATAGACGCGCAGTGTATGCCGGGAATCATGCGCATTGCCCCGGCAGAGATGTTTATCCAGCCGTCGTTTTCGATTGGAGTGTTCCGGATAGATGACATGGAAGGCATCTTCATTCAGTCCTGCGGAGATATCGCCCACCGCAGGCCGGTCTTCCACCTGCAGTTCCCTGATCCGTGCATCGAAGTGCTCTTTACAGTTGCCGTCGAGACGCATTTTGCGATACTCATTGGCCAGAGAGAGCAGGCATTGGTAGACCAGGTCGATGCGTTCGTACTGTGCCTGCTTGATTCCCTGTAACGCCCGGTTGTGCAGCAGCAGCCGACCCGCCAGATTTTTTCTGACCCATGCCGGCATTTCATCGTAGGACGCAGGAATTGCGACGGCATCGTCGATGGCCGCACCGGTTTTTTCTTCCAGCGCATATTCCAGCGAGGAGATGCGATTGCGCAGGATACGATTTTCTTCCTGCACTGCACGCCGGCGCTGCTCCTCCTCCGTTGCATGGTCGCAGAATCGTGTCGCTTCCCTTTCCCATTCCACCACCTGCTGCCGGGTCTCATCGAGTTCCTCCTTCTGGGCGCGAGCAGTTTCCTCGATATGTTCCCTGAGTTCCCGGTTTTCCTCGGTTCTCGCAAGCAGGTCATTGAGGCGGGCTTCGGATTTGCGGCGCTGTTGTTCGAGAACGCGCGGTCTGACTTCTCCGTAGAATTTCAGTTGTCCCCAGTTCATTCGTTCCCTGGCATTGCGGCCGGTGATTTTCTGCACGAGAAATTTCGAGAAGGCCTCCGGTCCATACCCGTCCTGCTCCCTGTCATTACTCTTCCAGTGCAGCACACGGTCCCGCAGCACAAGGGGATGCAGGTACGGACTGTCGTTGTCGAAGTCGAGGCCGGGGTAGTATGTACGGATCGCGCCGTTGAATACCGACCATTGCATCCCCAGATATTTTGTCCACTCCTCCGCCATTGCCGTAGACAGAAGTACGACATGGGCAAAGCCGAGTGCTCTGCGTGCCATCACGGAAGGATCGATCGTACACGCGGGGCTGTCGTTACGTCGCACTGCGGTATATTCCGTCAGCACAATAACGGGCAGAAACCGTTTGGGATTGATGAGGAGTTTATCGAGCGCATACAGATCATTGACAGTGTCTATCGTCCAGGGATCGGGAGAAATGGGTCGTGACTTGTGAAGCGTCGCATGTTCCGCCAGGTCCCTGACGATACGGGGTCTGGTAAGTATGACAGGCTGTGTGGCATAATCGAGCGAGGCGCAGGACACTCTGATACCGAATTCGATTACATCATCAAGTCGTATGGCAATATCCGTGCTCCACGTCCTGCCCGG
>JAGTUW010000106.1 GCA_018224345.1 Bacteroidota bacterium | reverse complement strand
GAAACACCTGCATAAATATCGTATTTTTTCGTTTGAGATAACAGTGCATCATCCCCCGTGTGCAGATACTCGTCGTAGAGGCGATCGGCATGCTGTTTGAGCACGACGGCAGCAACACCTGCCGCCAGTCCCAGACCCGCCGGGAGCAATACATCCGCAGCTGGAAGTTGAAATGAATTCTCGTGGACATGCGTGCGTCCTCCGATTTCTTCGAGGGACAGGCGGCGTGGCTGAAATTGCAGAAAGCGCACGCCTGTATCTGCATCGGGACCGTCGAGAGAAGGACGCAACACCTGGGCGTCCCAGCTTCCGCGCGAGGGATACCAGACTGTGACACTGTCAAGCAGGACACGAGATAAACGCAGGGGTGTAGAGCCAAGCAGCGAGTCAGCGACAAACACCTGTGCGCCCGCAGGCTCCGATACCAATTCCACCATGTCCTTTGCCGGGGGCTCGCGATCCTGTGCCAGAACCGGTGTCGACAACGGCCGGCATAGAAAAAACAGCGTCACCAACACAGCAACAAGTAAATAGCGGCTCGTCCGCAGCAGCACATAACCGTTTGCCTGTCGCATCTGCATCGAAGAGTCTATCGCACACATACGGCCTCCCCTTTCTCGTCCACCAGAACAATGCCATAAGGCGTGATCAGCGGTGCAGTCCGGCTGCGCACGGGAAGTTGCGCGATCCGTGTGATCTCGCCGCTGTGCAATCCGATACGCATCAGATCGCCTTTGCGGTGCAGGAGAACAAGATGTGCTCCGTCAAATTGCGGGGCGGCGCCCGGCAGCTCGCCAGTTCTGAAACGGGCGAGTTCTCTGCCGTCTGTGGCATGCAGCAGTATGACGTCCCCATTCGCAAGCGCAACTGCCACCGTATCGTTACGCCATGCACATCCCTGATACACCGGCACTTCGAGTTCTCTCCGCCAGCGTATCGTTCCGTCGTCGGTTTCCGCCATGGTGATCACACCTTCGACATTGACAGCCGCCAGCATAGTTCCGCGTATGGAAGGTCCGGCGAGAAAGGCCGCTCCGGTGGATATGCGCCAGAGCGCGTTGCCATCTGAAATTGCCAGGGCATTGAGATCGCCATTCTGACCGGCAATGACAACGACACTGTCATTGGCGGCGGGAGCAGCGGTCAACTGGTCGTCGAGAGAAACAGACCAACGGGCAAGCGAATCGTCCGCACTATGGCAGACCACCGATCCGTCTCTCGCAGCATATATGACGCGATCACCGACAACACAGAGAGCAGCGTGTACCGAGGGGATCAGGCATTGATATCGCAGACGCCGCTGCTCCAGATCATAACAGAGGAGCAGAGGATCTCGTCCGCTCGTTGCCACAAACAGGGATCGCCCGCTCACCGCAGGGGTCGATTGTATGAACCAGTGAGTCGGGAATCTTCCGATTTGCTCGCCAGTGTGAAGGTCCACTACTTCGATGCGTCCTGTTGTGGATGCAAACAGCACTGTTTCATCGACGAGAAGCGGCACGGCACGGTCGGCGGCGCCATGGAGACTGAACTCCCAGGCCACCTGCAGCGTATCGCCGGCGCCGGGCTGCAAGCTCTCTTCTCCGTGAGAAATCACATTTGTTCTCCCCGCATCACCACCGTGCTGCAAGCGATCATATTGCCCAGGTTCAATCGCCCGGTCGAGATACAGACCGCTGCCACACGCAGCGAGCAGCAGGAGAAACGTCAGGGCGAATGCTGGCCCGAGTTCAGGTATGCGACAGTACGCAGGCATCAGAAATCCCAACCGAAAAAGAACTGGTGAAAGGTATCCCCCTGCAGACGGGTGAAATTGTCTTCTATGCGCTTCCCGATGTCATAGCGCAGGACGAATACACCGAAGAGACTGAATCGCAATCCCCCGCCGATGCTGCCGAGAGTTTCACCATAGCTGCTGTCCCATGAATTTCCTGCATCGAAAAACAGAGCGCCACGAAGAACACCGAGGGTGATCGCGCCAAAGGGGAAATCGAAGCCCACGCGATCCAATACCGGGAAACGCAGTTCATGGCTGGTCAACCAACGTTTGGTGCCTCGAATAGACCACCGCGGCCACCCGCGAAGATCCCAGCTTCCTCCGAGAAAATACCGCCGTGCTTCCTTGCCGTGATTATACAGAAATTCATAGCGTGTGGCGAATGCCGACCGCAGTCCGATCCGGTAATACCGCCTGTAATCGGCCATTACAGAGTAGTAGTTCACATTTGCATAACGCAGATCGGTCGTATACGAGAGGGTGACGTTGAAGCGATTTCCGTCGATCGGCCCGGTCCAATAATACAACGCGTTATCCTTGACGTAGGAAATTGAGTTGGTCAACAGCAGGGCCTTGCGTTGCCGCATGCCGGCGAGCGCCTCCTTGTCTGAGTTGCTGAAACTGAATGACCCTTCGATACGGCGAAATTTGGACAACGGGTAGGCAACGGCAAAAAACCCGCCGTAGGCGCGTTCATAAAAGTAGAGATCGGGGTCGAGCAAATCATACCGGCGTCCCGCATAATGAAACACACCGTAACTGAACGGTGTTTTTCGGGACAGATCATGGCGTGCCACGGCCAGATTGAAGCTGGAGAGAAATTCGCTCGAAGCCTGCGCAGTGTTGTACACCATGAAATAATACCGATCGTCGCCGAGCATGTCACTCATGCTGAGCACAGCTCCACCCAGAGTCCCGAACACCGGATCGGTGGAAATCGCGCTTTGCGCAATATCGACCTGGTACTTCTTCTCGTAACTGATACGGGCAGCGACGGAGGCACCACGGAGGCTCGGAGCCGACCAGCTTTCATAAGCATCCGGATACCGGGGACCGAGCACAAGTTCGAGAGAGTCGATGTTTGTGGACACCTCCCGCATTCCGTGTATCTGAAAACTGAAGGCATCAAACGCACTGTAGAGAATGCCACCCTCTCCAGTCCATACAGGATCGAAGGCAGCTGTGGTAAAGCGCGAGAGCCGGCGCACGGGAGGTAAAGCCTCCGGTGTATCATCCACTGTGATAATATAGAGATTGTGTGTACCGTCATGGTCCCCTGTGCAGACAAGGTGCGCACCGTCATCAGACCAGGCGGGTGAGGCATAACTCGCACTGTCCTGCGTCAGATAGCGTATCGCTCCATGGGCTGGATCAACGAGAAACAGTTGTCGCTGACCGCGATGGCCACCGGGTCCTCTGTCGGAAGTAAAAACGATGCGATCGGCAACAGGTGACCATGCGGGATCGCGATTGTCGTACAGGTCATGCGTCAACCGTCTGAGGCCGAGTGTTGCCAGATCGACGATGTACAGATCATTTTCTCCCGCGACATTCAGCGCGGAAAACACCAGACGATTCCCGTCAGGATTCCAGGACGGGGAGGTGATCATCACCAGGTCGTCGAAACTCAGCGTGCGACGCAGGCGCCGTCCCGGGACATCGTAGAGATGCAGTACATCTGTCTCCCCGCTTTTCGTCACAAAGGCCAGCATACCGTCTCGATGCAAAGCCATCCGGCCACCGAGGAGATGAAACGCTTCGAAACGATCCGTCTTTTCTCCCTGCAGCAGCAACTCCGGTTCGCCCCCGGTGAGAGACTTTTTGTACAGGCCGGTGTACCCGGTATTGTTTGCCAGATAAAGCACATACGAAGAATCACCACTGCGGTAATACACGGGTTGCACGTTGAATCCCTCACGCACGAAGGGAGTACCTGCATCACCCGGGCGGTCATGCGTTGCGACGAGTGGATAGTAGCGACGGCGCAGATCACGTATCCATGCCCTGTCGAACTCCCTGACGCCGACTCCGAGCGTCAATTCCATGACATCGCGGAAATCCTCCGCCATCCAGAAATTCTCCAGCAACTGAACGATTTTTTCCTCCCCATATTCCTTTGCCATGAAATGCAGAGCATCCTGCCCCTCCTTGTACATGAGAAAGCTGCCGCTGATCATATATATCCGTGACAACGGGGCAAAATATCCGTTGAGTACGGCATCCCGCAATATCATTTCCGCCTGAGCGTCCCAGTCAGTTGAATAGTACTCCGCCAGTCCTTCAATAAACCAGAGTGGCGGGTAGCGATCGGGCCGCTGGCCGTGGGCGCGCATCACCCACATGAGCTTGTTATGCATGAAGACATGCACGAGTTCATGATTGATGACATGCCGGAATTGCTCAAGTGAACCGGAAGCGGGTATGACGACACGCCCCTTGAGAAATTCGAAAAACCCGCCCACACCGTCGGGTATGAAACCCGGAGTCACATTGGTCTGCTGAAAATGCAGTGGAGAGGAATAGAAGATGAGCGGAATGCGATGTGTCACGGTGAAGTTGAATGCGCGTTCGAGTTCCCTGAAACTCTCCTCCGCAAAGTACGCTCCCTTCCCGGCCAACTCTTCCATTTCCGGGTAGTAGTAGATGTCGAAATGCTCGGTCTTCAGGATCTGCCAATTGAAGTCCGTGTACTGCACTTTGTTACGTCCGAACGGAAGAAACTGGGATGAAGCGTATTGCGGGAGCAAGGCAGGAAGGAGCAGGGCAGTCAGAAGCAGCGGCAGGAGCACGGTATTGTTGCATGCAGATGCGGCCGCCCGGGTAACCTTATGTTTCCTGCATGCGTGATACATCGTACTGAAATCCTGCCTGTGCGTCGTTGAGCATCATCCGGAGAGCGCGGCTTTCAGCCGATCGATGTTGACAATCGGATACGGATCCACACCGCTGCTCATCGCAAGATAGAAACTAACCCAATCGCCGAGGCAAATCAATCCAAAAATACGGGCGAGGGGCTGTTCTTCGTCAGCATGGATTTCGAGAATATCTCCTGCGAGCGGTCGAATGATATCGAGTGTCACCGCGAGTCGACGTCGGATCTGCGGTGGATCATCACGGTCATGGAGCGCAATAACCGCGATGCGTTTGAGCAAGTCGCGGTTCTGTTCCCAGCCGACGATTTCATTGTGATTCATTTCCGGAAGGACGTTCCCGTACGCGAGCATCTTGGCATTCTCTTCGATCTGGCAGCGCCAGCGCAATAACACGGCTTCGAGTCCCGCCTGCGCTCCATACAGCACGGGGAGCTGGCCACACAGACGCTGAGCGATCGTGATGGCCTTGTTTTCCGGATCGGTGTAATCGGCGTACTCCTGTGTACATGTCTCCAGTGTCCGGAGACATGCCTGCAGAGCGGACTGCTCAAGGTCGAGCACGTCGAGCCGTGCGGCGATCATCAGGAGGGGGAAGAACAAGTAACCGAGCGCACAGCGGGGAGCGAGTCCGCCCGGAATAATTGCTGCGGGAATGTTTTCGGCCTCGGCACGTTTCAGCAGGCTGCCGCCGGAGGTCACGACCACACAGTGCGCTCTCCGCCGAAACGCCTCCTCGAAGGCTGCAATTGATTCCTCGGTATTACCGGAATAACTGACGACAATGACCAGCGTGTCCGTTCCGACAAAACCCGGTAACGTATAGCCGCGATGGACATGGATCGGGATGCGTGCCCGGGATTCTGCGTGCACGCGCAGAACATCGCCACCGATTGCCGATCCACCCATACCGCAGACGACGACATTCGCAAGAGCGCGACCGTCGATATGACTGAGATTCACTGTATTGCCGACATCCATTCCCGTTTTTGCCTGACCGGGATAATCACAAAGAACACTGTACATGTCATGCGAATCGTGTACGGAAATGCATTGTGCATAGTCATAACTGCTCATGGGAACCCTGAATATTGAATGAATGCGATCAGCCTGCGATGTTGTTTCGGTTATCCCCGGATTGCGCGAGTAATTCCTCGCGTCTCTTCTCATGACCTGGTTTTGCGAGAAGCGCGAACATGTTTTTTTTGTACTCTTCCACGCCCGGCTGATCGAAGGGATTGACGCCAAGCGCATACCCGCTGAGAGCAACGGCATATTCGAAGAAATACAGCAGCGCACCCAGAGATGCAGCGGTGATGTCCGGTAGAAGGATGGTGGCATTGGGCACACCGCCCCCCCGATGTGCGCGTGCCGTGCCATCGAGCGCATGTGCATTGACTTCGGAGAATGTACGACCGACGAGATAATCGAGTTCGTCCGTATTGTCATCAGCCCCGGGCACCGTCATGTCACTCACTGCGTGCTCTGCGTGGAGAAAGGTTTCAAACAAACGACGCTCGCCGTCCTGGATATACTGCCCCATCGAATGCAGATCAGTGGTATTGGTCACAGCGGCGGGAAAGATCCCCTTGCCGTCCTTGCCTTCACTTTCACCAAAGAGCTGTTTCCACCATTCCGTCACATAAGCGAGACATGGGTGGAAACTTGCGAGGATTTCGGTGGATAATCCCTGCCTGTAGAGTGCATCACGCAACATCGCGTAACGCAAGGCGGGATTGCTGTCCGCATCATCCTTAACGGCAATTGTGCGCATGGACGCCGCGCCATCAAGCAGAGCGCCGACATCAATGCCGGAGACAGCGATGGGCAGAAGTCCCACAGGTGTCAGCACTGAAAAACGTCCTCCGACGTCGTCCGGAATCTCAAATGTCGTGTACCCCTTCTCATCGGCGAGTCTCCGCAATGCACCGTGCTGCGCATCCGTGGTCGCGAAAATCCGCCGTGCGGCTTCATCAGCGCCGTATCGTTCCTCCATCCAGCGGCGCAGCACGCGGAATGCGAGTGCAGGCTCGGTCGTGGTCCCGGATTTGGATATGACATTTACGCAGACCCTGCGATCGGCACAGGATTCGAGAAGCCCGCGGAGATAGCCCCCGTCTATATGGTGCCCGGCAAAGAGCACCGTCGTCCCTTCCGTTTCGAAGGGAGAACGCAAGGCTTCGATCACGGCACGTGCACCGAGATAGGAGCCGCCGATACCGACGACGATAAGGACATCCGCCATCTCACGGATACGTGCGGCAACTTCGGTGACAGTGTGCAGCGATTCGCGTGCTTTCTCAGGCAGATCGCGCCAGCCGAGAAAGTCGCTTCCCGGACCCGCCCCCGAGTGCAGCAGCCGCTGCGCCTCGATAATACGGTCACGCGCCGCTTCCATCTGATCGGTATCGATACTGTCAAGTGTGTTTGTATAGTCAATGCGAATACCCGTTTCCATATCAGTCCTCTGTTTTTTTTCCACTATCGGAATCGGCATCGCCAGGTCCATGATCCTCATCGGCGGCGATACGGGAAACAGGCAACGCGCTCACATGGTTGCCGTCCCCATCGGGATCGTCATTGAGCAGCGCAGCCATCATTTGTGGCTGACGTTCCCGGACGTATGCTTCGAGGAAATCCCGGACCTTCCGGGATGTCGGCAATTGCAGTGCCTGGTGGGCGATGCGCTGCGCATCCTCGTAATTGGTTGAACGGATGATTTTTTTTACTTCGGGAATGACCGACGGCACCATGGAAAACTCATCGAGGCCCAGGCCCAGCAGCAGTACGGTTGCGAGCGGGTTTCCCGCCATCTCGCCACACATCCCCACCCATATATTGTTCCGGTGTCCGGTATCGATAATGGTTTTGAGCGCGCGGATGACCGCCGGATGGAATTCCTGATAAAGGTCGGCGATCAACTCGTTGTTTCGATCGACAGCCATCAGATATTGTACCAGGTCGTTCGTCCCGATACTGAAAAAATCAACGCGCTTTGCAAGTTCGTCGGCGACAAAAATCGCGGACGGCACTTCGATCATGACACCGACTTCCATGTGTTCATCGAAGTTGATTTGCTTGTCACGTAATTCCAGTTTGACTTCCTCGAATATGCCGAGCACCTCCTCCAATTCCGACAGACCAGATATCATCGGGAACATGAGTTTGATGTTTTTCATCGTGGAGGCCCGTAATATGGCCCGGAACTGCTGACGAAAGAGGTCCGGTTCATCGAGCATCATGCGTATGCCGCGCCAGCCGAGAAACGGATTCTGTTCAGGAATACCACGGTTGAGATGTTTATCCCCACCGATATCGAAGGTACGGAATATCACTGTCTGGGGATACATCGATTGTGCAGTGGCGCTGTATTCAATAAACTGTTCCTGCTCCGAGGGGAAATCGCCTTTCGCTATGTAGAGATGCTCTGTACGATAGAGACCTATCCCCTTCGATCCCTGTGTGATGATGTATTCGAGCTCGTCGACGAACTCTGCATTCGCCGAAAGTTCGACTTTATGTCCGTCTGTGGTAACGCAGGGCAGATCCACGAGTTCGGCCAATTCGGCTTCCAGACTTTCGATGCGGCTGCTTTTTCGTTCATACTCCCGTTGATGTTCTTCTGTGGGATTGACGATCAGGATACCGTGTTGACCGTCGAGAATCACCAGATCACCGGTACGGATTTCCTTCGATGCGCCCTGCATCGCAGTGACTGCAGGAATCTTCAGTGACCTGGAGAGAATGGCGGCGTGCGAGGCGATCCCTCCGGTGTCGGTCGCGTATCCGAGCACGTCGTTCCGGCTGAACAGGAGGGTGTCGGACGGTGTCAACTGTTCGGAAATAATGATATGCCTGCCCTCGACGGTCAGGTGCAAGCGTTTTTTCTGAAGATTGCGCATAATGCGCTGTCCGACTTCATCGAGATCCGCCATGCGCTCCCGCAACGCAATGTCCTTCGCACCGTCAAACATCTCCCGATAGCGCTTGAGTTCGTCATAGATCAGAAAATCGGCATTTTTCTTCTCCTCCCGCAATCTGCGCTCGAGGGAGTGAAGCATTTCTATGTCTTCGAGCATCAATAACTGACTCTCGAAAATCTTTGCGGCATCGTCGTCGAGCTTTTTTCTCGCAAAGGAGACAATGCGCTCGAGTTCCTGTCGCGTCCGGAGCATCGCTTCATTGAGCAGAAGAATTTCCCGATCCACCTCGTCAGGGGTAAGGACACGTTCGCTTACAAAGACTTCCTCGCGTTCGTAGACAAACGCGGGGCCGATGGCGATGCCACCCGCGGCTGGAAGTCCATTGAAAATCCGTTCTCCGGTTTCTTCGCTCACAGGCAATCCTGCGTTGTGATGGTGAGATTGAACATTACAATTCTCCGAACCCTTTCTCGAAAAGGCCGACAACGGCCTCGGCCATTTCCGTCTCATCCCTCCCAGAGAACGTCAGGACCAGTGTCGAACCCTGCTCGGCGGCGAGTGTCATGACACCAATGATACTTTTGCCGTTGATCTCGAACGAATCCTTCTTTATATAGAATTCGGAGGCGAAACGCGCTGCGGTTTTCACCAGTGTCGCTGCAGGGCGTGTATGCAGACCGGAGCGGTTTCTGATCGTCACGGTACGTTCGATCATAGGATTCAGTGTTTTCGTTCGAGAAGCATGTGAGCAAACCAGACCAGCATGCGATGCCCTTCGTTGTCGCCGAGTGCATTCAGTGCTCTGATAGCGGCCTGTGTATCATCATTAATTCTGTTGCGTGCGCTGTCCAGTACTCCGAGCCGCCGGTAAATTTCGGTGACGCGGTCGACGAGTCCGGTACGTGGCGCGTTCCGCTGTGCGACCGTCTGCAGAAGGTCGAGATCCTCACCGGTCGCACTGTCAAGCGCTGTCACAAGAAGATACGTTTTCTTTCCTTCCAGTATGTCTCCACCAACAGGTTTTCCGAGTGTTTCCTCATCGGCCACGACATCGAGCAGATCGTCCTGGACCTGAAAAGCGCGGCCGACACAACGGGCATATTCGAGCAATGCCGTGCGGGAGCGTTCGTCTGCGCCCCCGATAATCGCACCCATTTCAGCGGAGATAGCGACCAGCCAACCGGTTTTCTTCCCGATCATCATCAGATACTCCGCTTCCGATACCGCAGACCGATGTTCGAATTCCTTGTCATAACTTTGCCCCTCACAGACCTCGATTACGCCGTCGGTAAACACCCGGGTCAGCGCACGCAGGTCACCCCGCTCTGTGTTGAGCAGTGTTTTGTAGGCATTGCCCATGAGCAGGTCCCCGACGAGGATGGCAATGTTCCTGTCCCACTTCGTATGCACTGTCTGTCTGCCCCGGCGCGTGGCCGCATGGTCCATGATATCGTCATGCACCAGCGTGAAGTTGTGCAGGATTTCCACGGCGACACCCGCATCGATTGCATCCCGCACATCACCGCCGGCCGCTTCGCAGGCAAGCATGACAAGTATAGGACGGATACGTTTCCCACCTCCGTTGAGCACGTAGCGGGCGGGTTCGTACATGGTGACGGGACACTGCCGTTCAATGACCGTCGCCAGACGGGCATCGATCACTGCGCGAAGTGTGTTGTATCTCTCGTAATAAACGTCCATGGTTCGTTGACTCAATGTGCGTGTATATGTTCTGCGGATGCGGCAGCCACCGCACCGATCAGTGTGCCCGGATCATATCAATGGGTTTGCAGCGCAAGGCGTCGATGTCCGCCGCACCGGTGAGAAACATGACGCCGAGCAAATCACGTTTCCAGCCACAGAGCCGGTTGCGCAGCGCATCGGTGCCACCATCGAAGAAGGCCGTGAGCATAGGCCGCGCGGCACCGGCAAGTTCCGCACCCAGAGCGAGACATTTTGCGATCATGACACCGTCACTGATACCGCCGGAGGCAATGACATGAAGATCAGTGGGGCGATTGAAGCGTAATTCCTCAAGTGCCGAGGCTGTTGAAATTCCCCAGTCCCAGAATGCCGGTGAGACTTCACAGCCATCGCTGCGTCGCAACATTTCCACCCCGGCCCAACTCGTTCCTCCCGCTCCGGAGATGTCAATCCACTGCACGCCGGCATCGTAGGCACGCATTGTCGCCTCCCGCGAAATACCGGCACCGACTTCCTTGAGAATCACCGGAACATCAAGTTCGCGGACAAGCATTTCCAATCCGTTGAGCACGCCTCGAAAGCGCGGTTCCCCTTCGGGCTGGAGAAACTCCTGCAGTGGATTGGTGTGGACGACAAGCGCATCGGCCTCGATCAAATCGACCAGCCAGGCCGCAGGCCGCACATCACGCATGGCCGCGACTTCCACCGCCCCGATATTGGCCAGGATGGGAATGTCAGGTCCGTTGCGTCGCAGTACACGGTAGGATTCGTGAAATGTCTCATTCTCGAGAGCCTGACGCATGCTCCCTGCACCGATCGGGATACGCAAATCCTGACAGGCCTCCGCCAGCGCTCCGTTGATGCGCTCGGCATCCTGATAGCCGCCGGTCATCCCGGTGATCATCAGTGGGAAGGAGATACGGGCTCCGAGGAAGGTGCAGGACGTATCGATGTCTTCTGTGTTCAGCTCCGGCAACGCGTTATGTGCAAACTCCCAGCCTTCGAGACCGTTTGATTTCTCACGAAATGACACCTGCTCACCTAAACAGAGGTCGACATGTGCTTTTTTTCTGGACGGAGTGTCTGACATAACGCAATCATTCCTGGCATCGTTACTCCCGCATCAGCCCTGTACATGGCCAATTAGGCGTTATCCGGAATTATACGAAACAATTGGGGGAGGTCAAAGCACTTCAGCTTCCCCGATGCCTCGTAATGCCATCCGAAAGGAAGCGGATAAATTCTTCCGGTTTGCGGGTCATACCGGGAAACATCCTGTGTTCCTCGTCGTCCGGCATCATGGTTACATACAGCGGCAGAGCGACTGTTCCAAAACGCTCTTCCTGGAACGCCCGGTTCCGGTCATAAATCGTGCCGCGTCCGTCGGTGTAAAGTCGGACGAGAACGTAATTCTCCAGCAGCGCCTTGACATCACTCCGTGATAAAATATTCGCCTCCATCCACCTGCAATTCGTACAGGAAAAACCCGTGAAATCCACGAACAGCGGCCGGGACTCAGCCCGCGCCACAGCGAGCGCTTCTTCATAATCGGAATACCAGAGTATTTTTTCTCCCTTTCCTGTCGTACCGAGTGCACCGATATCACCCTGAGAGGCCGCCTGTATGGTTTCGGAGTAGTGCATGGGTGGCAGGAAGGCATCGAGTTCTCCGATGGGTTTGTCGTGGAGACCTGTAAAGAGAAACACCGAGATACCGAGAAAGAATATGGACCAGAGCATGCGGAACACGCCCACCTTTTCGACCTTGCTGTCATGCGGGAGAATGAATACTCCGAGCAGGTAAAGGACGGTCAGCAGGCTGATACCGATCCAGAAACTCAGGAACAGATCGCGGCTCAATACACCTACTCCCCAGATCAGATCCACGTTGGAAATGAATTTCATGGCAGCGGCGAGCTCGAGGAAACCCATAACCACTTTGACGGAATTGAGCCAGCCGCCACTCTTGGGCATTGATTTCATCCATGAAGGGAACAGTGCCAGAAGAAAGAACGGGAGTGCGAACACAGTGGAGAAGGCCAGCATGCCGACAACGGACCACCAGATTTCCCCCTTTGCCGCCGCGACCATGACCGCTCCGACAAAAGGTACGGTGCAGGTAAAGCTTGTGAGCGTGAATGTCAGTCCCATGAGCAGGAGGCTGGTAATGCCCCGCCCGCTCCCGGAGGCTACCGTCAGTTTGGTCAGTATCCCCGAAGGAATAACGATTTCGAAAAGACCGAAAAGATTGAGTGCAAATACAATGAACACGAGGGCGATCAGAATATTCATCCATGGGTTCGCCGCGAATTGATTTATTCCCGACGCCCCGAACAGCAAGGCGAGCACTATACCCAGCCCTGTGAACGTGAAAATGATGCCTAAGGAGTAAATCAGGGCATCGCGGACGGATTGTCCGCGAGTCGCCGCTTCCCGCTTGGTGAAAAAACTCACCGTAATCGGAATCATCGGGAAGACGCATGGAGTCAGCAGCGCAAGTCCGCCGACGGACATCGCCAGCAGTACATATGCCCACAGGCCCTGCTCCCTCGCACGTTCGACGTCCCGCTGATCCCCATAGCCAAGTGATTCGCCATCGTCCGCGTCGGTCCGCTCTCCGGCTTCAATATCGTCGCCACCGCCCTCAGACCCCAGTGCCTCGGCATCAGATGACAGCGCCTCTGCATCGACGCGCCCCCCGTTCTCCTGCTGCGTGCGTTCGTCCCCGGTCTCGCCGGATACCTGTTCCCCTGCTTCAATCGTCAGTTCGAACGGGACTTCCACCGTTTTCGGCGGCAGACACAACCGGTCGCTGCAGGCCATGAATGTCACCTCTATCATCACCTTCTGCCTGCCTGCCGTGGCGTTGTTCCTGACTCTCGCCGGGACGGTGAACGTGGCATCCTCGTCGTAATACTCTGTTTCAATACCGAAATTCTCGTCATACTTGACGATGGGTTTCGGCTGTCTGATCTTACCGGCACGCAGCAGCGGCGCATCATCCGCAAAGTCCATCTCCGTGGGAACCGGTCCTTCATCCTGAGGTGTGGTCGAATAGACATTCCACCCCTCGACGACATGCGCCGTTACTTTGATATCTACCGTCCCTCCGGCTTTCACGGTTGCGGCAACAGGTTTCGCGGACCATTTCGCCGCCTCCTGTGCTGCAAGTTCCGGAGTCAGGAAAATGGACAGAAAAACAAGAAGGACGAAGAGCATGGAGGTGAGTTGTTTCATGACGATGTGTATTCGGTATGAAAAAAGAACTATCGAAACAAGTTACGAACTTCGCCGGCAGACGGCAATGCCCTGTATGATGCATGACCCGGGAAAAAGACGCGTCCATCGTCCACTGCTGCATTACGGAACATTCCGGAGTCCGGACATCAGTACACTGCGCGCTCGGAACCTCTCTTCTCGAGCTTGATATCCTGCAACTGTGCGGCTTTGAGGCGAAGCACGAAATAGAAGTTGCGATACGGGCCTGCGGGGACCCAGTTGAAATTCATTTCCCAGCAGTGCAGATCCCTGCGGATGGTGATCTGTGGCGCACCGATCTCCTTGTTGACAATATCATAGTAGCCGCTGAAGGTGAAATGCCAGGAAGGAGTCAGGCTGAAGGTAAGGTTGGCGCGTAAACCGGAATTGCGCGTTTTGTTCTCCGGGTTGAACTGGTTCATGGTGTAATCATAACCAAGCGTCAGATTCCATGGGATACTGAAATTGTACGGGGCCATCGGGTCGAGTGTCAACGCACCTTCCTCTTCCTCGTCAAATTCGTCGGTATTCTCCCGGGTGTCCGGTGTGGCTGTTGACTTGAACATCTCATGGGAGATGGTTGTGGAGAGATTGACGTTGAAATTCGTCAGACGTGCGATCCCCTGCCCGCTTTCCCACATGTACTCGTCTATCTCATGTCCGCCACGGCGAACGAAATCCACGCCATTCGGAGCGCGCTCGAGACGTGAATACTGCCATACATACGGCGAAAGCGTCGCGCCTCCGTAGATATCCAGCAGACCCTGGATGCTTGTACGGAAGGACAGATTCAGTGGCGCCAGCTTCATGCTGTCCCTGACGATATTGTAATTCGAACTGGCCTGCAATGTAAACAACTGAAATTTCCGTTCCGTCTGTGTCGAATCGTCGGCAGCCGGCACGAGTTTCATCTCGAAGATATTCGAGAGACTCATACCGATGCTCTGCGATTCACCACTCCCGACACCACCGAACACCGCCCCCGGCCTGTAACTGAATCCCGAATACGGATCATAACGCACGTCGCTTCCTGTGCTGTCGACATAACTCTGATAGTATCCCCAGAAATCCGAGGAAAAATCGGGATTCCAATTGTAACTCAGCGAGGGTTGCAGCGTGTGGCGCACACCGACGATCCCCAATACGCGCGGTGCGAGCATACCATAGAGCTTCGTACTGGCAGTCAGACTGGCCCGGAAGGTGCGATATGTGAAAAAGCCGGAAACATCGCGTGCATCGACGGCGCCCTCTTCCTCATCGTAGTAGCGTTCGAGGCGATGATCGTACCATACTTCATCATAGGAGAAATTCGGTGAGATGGTGAAATGGCCGAACTTCGGCGTGGCGAGCAGGGATACAGAGTGACGCAATCCCCTGCGGTCAAAGCGTTCCTGCGCGGTGACGGGCTCCTCTCTCAGAGAATCATACGCTCCTGTCTGGTATTCTTTCAGCTCGATACGGTTCAGCGCTTTTCCGCTGTAATTGAAACCGATCATCTCGTACCAGGACTCCCCGAAACCTCCGCTGCGGCGAAATGGGTAGATCTGCGATTGATTGAAGGAAATATCCGGCAATGACATTGTGTACGTTCCTTCCACGAGATTCTGATCGCGGGTGATGCCGAGACTCATACTGCGGCTGGTGCCTTCCCAGCTTTTCGAGTACAACGCAGAGGAACGCGCATTCTGATTGAGCAATTCGTTGAGATCATTACTGAAATTCTGGTAATAGGAATTCGTCAGGAAGGAGAAATCCACGCTGATACGGGAGGTCGGATCTATTTCCTGATTGTGAGCGATCGACAGGCTCCAATCCACTCCGGGCTGATCATCGGCCGTGAACACATCGCCGATATTATAGGTCTGCCTGCCGTATGTCGCAGTGATCGAACCGGTGAAATTGTAACGCAACGCATACCGCACTTCACTGCGCAGTTGATACCCGCCCTTCGAATAGATATCACCTGTCAATGCAAGATCCCAGTAATCGCTCATCGCCAGGTAATACCCTCCTTTGAGCAGGTAACGGCCGCGTGAGGGACTGTCGCCGAAAGCCGGGACGATGATGCCGCTTGTCCGGCCACCGCTCGACGGGATCACGGCGAAGGGAAGCCAGAGCAGCGGAATGTCTTCGACATAAAACGTTATCGGGCGCGCTACGACAACTTCATCCGGCACAAACTTCATCTGTGAAGACCCGAAATAATAATGTTTGTGATCCGGATTGTCACAGGTGGTGTAGCGTCCCTCGCTGATAAAGTATTCATCCGCCGAGACACGTTTGATACGCTCCCCCAGATAGAACCCGTCCTCGACAGCAGTTTCCCCCTTGGTTATGACACCGGCCTCGGTTTTGAAATTGTATGTCATTTCCTCGCCGCTGTACTCTTCCGTTCCCTCCCTGAATACAGGCGTTGCGAGGAGTTTCATTCCGTCAACGGAATCGACCACACCCGTCGCGTGAATGGTGGACTTGTCCCAGTCGATGGTGATGTTCGCAGACCGTATGGCTGTGCTGCCGTAATCAATAGCCGCCTGATCATACATCTTCATCAGTTTATCGTCGAGGAAATACACCACTGAATCCTGTGCACTGTATGTGATCATTGTATCCACGGCATCGCTGCGTTCGAACAACGCCAAAACCTGCTCCTCAGCACGCAACGAGTCCGCCACCGCAGTCGTATCGTCTGCCGTTGGCATTTCTCCGGTAACGGACACATCTCCGCTTCCCAATATGGTATCGTCAGAATGCAAGGTGTCTGAAGGACTCTGGAACGCGACACTGTCGGCCTGCGGTGAGGCGTGCTCCGGATCTGTTACGGGGCTGTCATTATGCCCGGAACTGTCCGCTGTCGCCGCATTTCCGGATTCCGACTGTGCGGAGGCGGAAAGCGGTGCAATGACGAGAAGGCAGAGCAGTCCGGCGATGATGGTGATATTGTGTCTTGCGTTCACGTGTTGAATATCTTGTCCGCAAGGTGGCGACAGCCGCCCCCGGATTCAGTGTATCGTTTCAACATACGAAATCATCCCGATCGGAAAAACGTTGATAACGTCCCCTCCAGTGAATTCCGGGTGATGTGCTTTCTTTCTATCTTTGCACATGCATCCATTCTACCATATCTCCCCGCTGTACAGCTCCGAGGACACCGCACGTCGCGGTGAGACCTCGAAACGGACGGGCGATCATCGTGACGACTTCGAACGTGATCGGGCGCGCATCATCCACAGCTTCTCCTTTCGGCGACTGCAATCCAAAACACAGATTTTCGCATTACATGAGTCCGAATTCCTGCGAACACGATTGACGCACTCACTGGAGGTGAGCAATATCGGTCGCGGACTCGCCGCGGTCGTCAATCGTCTGATCTGGCCGGGATATCCACTGGGCTCGGTCAAGGCGGATTACGAGGAACTGGGGGGGACGGTGGACAGCAGCCTGATCGAGGCCGCCTGCCTGGCGCACGACCTCGGGCACCCGCCATTCGGGCATCGGGGAGAGGAAGCGCTCAATTACTGTGTCTGGACACGATGGCCCGATGGAGAAAACGGCTTCGAGGGCAACGGGCAGACCCTGCGTCTGCTCAGCAACGATACGCTCGAGGCACATGGAGATAAACACGGACTCAATCTTACCAGGGCAACCATGCAGGCCGTGCTGAAATACCCCGGACTGTATCGTGATCTGGTCAACCCCTCGGTGTATCCGCAGGATACAGCTTGTCCCCCGTTCAGGCACTGGACACCCCCGAAGTGCATTCACAACGAAGAGGAAGAGCTGCTCGAGTGGCTGCTCGCACCGTTTCCGGAATCTGATCGTGCGCGTTTGCAGGAAATCGAAGCGCTTGGTGCAAAACATGCCCGCACAGTGCATAAGACGCTTGAGGCCTCGATCGTGGAACTTGCCGACGACATTGCCTATGGTACACACGATGTCGAAGACGCCTTTTTTTCCAGGTTGATGACGCCTGAAACCATCATCGATTATCTCACGCGTTCATCGTTCGACGATGTTGCCATCTATGACAGATATACCACGCTGATCCTGCAGATGGCACATGGAGCGGGGACAGGCGTCCGCGATGCTGTACACGAGAAGAAAGGGGCATCCTCGACCTTGATCAGCATGTTTGTTTCCGCGGTGGATGTGGTGCCGGACACGGCGTTCTTGCATCCGCGACTGCGGTGGAACGTCACGCTCCCACGGGATCATCGCCGGGTGCTCGATGCGCTCAAGCGTTCTGTATATGACCATGTCATCAACGGTCCTGCCGTACAGAGTCTCGAATACCGTGGCGGTATGATCATACAGCGCATGTTCGAGGCATTGCACTCCTCTCCCGAACTGCTCTCCGGAAAGCACGGGCATTTGTTGCGCGAAGCCGTCGATGAGCGGTCACGTCTGCGCATCCTTGCAGATTACATCGCTGGCATGACAGACACCTATGCCGAACGTGTGTACAATCGCCTGTTCCAGCCAGGCAACGGATCGCTGTTCGATCGTATGTAGCATAGCACGATGAGATTCCGCTGCTTTCGTCCGGCCTCAACGCAGCACCATGACGCGGCGCTCACCGACGAGCATGCCGTCGACGAACAACTGCAGGGTCAACGCGCCCGCTGCAAGCTTCCCTGCGTCGAAATGCTGTGTGTACTCCCCTTCACCCTGCATGCCCTGGTCG
>JAGTUW010000105.1 GCA_018224345.1 Bacteroidota bacterium | reverse complement strand
CTTGGTTGGGACAAGTCCCGACGCACTGGCGTATCGTTCCGAACAAGGCTGTTTTCCGGATGAAGCCAAAACGACTGGTGGGAGAACTTGCAGCTGAGTATGTACTGCTATCGCTAACCAAACTTGGGGTGATAGCGCGTGACATGGTCAACCCAGAGGGCAAGTTTCCAGCCAGCTTTGACACATATCAGATTGTGGAACCAGGTGATCTGATTTTCTGTATGTTCGACATTGATGAAACACCACGAGCGGTTGGTTTGTCGGATCTGGGTGGTATGATTGCATATTCCGATAAATCCGTCCACCCATTCCGATTGATTTCGTCCACCTGTTCCGACATTATCCGTCCACTCATTGCAATGAAATCCTCCGGTATGTCGTCGTGTAGCGACGAAGGCGTTGGTAACATATCATGGTGGACGGATTAATGCAAGTTCAGGGTTTTCGAGAGGTTTTTACGCATAGAGTCTCCTTTCAAATTGATCTGGTGAGCGTTGTGTATGAGTCGATCCATTATGGCATCGGCCAGCGTCGCCTCTCCGAGCCATTGATGCCAGTGATCGACTGGAAGCTGGCTGGTGATGAGCGTGGATTTTCTGCCATGTCGGTCCTCGATGATTTCAAGGAGATCCCGGAGATGATCACCGGTCAGCGTCGTCAGTCCCCAGTCGTCGAGAATGAGCAGGTCGACCTGGGAGAGCGTTTTCAGCAGACGGAGATACCGACCTTCTCCCCGCGAGGTGCTCAGTTCCGAGAACAGACGGCCGAGCCGGTGATACAGGACGGAATACCGTTCGCGGCAGGCTTTATGCCCGAAGGCACAGGCAAGCCATGATTTTCCGACACCGGTCGGGCCAGTGATGAGAAGGTTGTGCCTGTGCGCGATCCAGGAACAGGTCATCAGACTGGTCATCAGTGACCGGTCCAGCCCCCGCCCAGCACGCAGATCCACATCCTCGATCGCCGCTTGCTGGGCCAGACGTGCCCGCCTGAGACGTGCGGTCAGCGACCGGTTGTCCTGTTCGATGCGCTCGCGATCAACAAGCAGCCCCAGCCGGTCCTCGAAGGCGAGCGCACCGTACTCGGCGCTGCGCTGCTGCTCTTCGAGCGCTTTGACCATACCGAAAAGACGCAGTGTCTTCAATGCCTCAATCGTGGGATGATGTAGCATGCCGCTCCTCCGTGTTCCGTGCTGCGTCCTCGTCCGCGCTGCGGTAATACGCGGCGCCGCGCACGTTCTCGTGCTGTATCAGACGCAACGGTGCTTCCTCACACGGCAACGGCAGCTCTTCCTGCCGTTTTGCCAGAATGTGTTCCACTGCGGCGGTTCCCAGGCTGCCAAGCGCCAGGGCACGTCGACAGGCGGCCCCCAACCGGTCGCGCCCGACCTTGTTCTCCAACCGCTTGATCCCGAGACAGACGCGCTGCGCCTGCTGCGGATGCGTGCGGTCGGCGACAATAGCGGCAAACAACGCGGCAATATCCGTGCCGGCCTCCGCGGCCCAGGCCAGCAACCGCGCAAGCGTCCATTCGAGCTGCACACGGTGCGCGGGGGGCATGTGCGCCGCAACGGTCGTCTTGCCGTTCGCATCGCCACGCGTCCGCAGAGACGAGGCGATGCGCCGGTTCTCATGAAACACCTCTACGACGGTCACGGTGGCACGGATCTCGACCGTTTTACAGGCATACGCGTGCGGCACACTGTACAATTGACCATCGTATTCGATATGATAATCGCGAGGAACCGTCGTTTTCTTGTACTCCGCGTATTCGTACGGCGTGTCAGGGAGCGGTCCGAGGGCGGGCTGGTCGAGCTCGGCGAACAGCGAGGCGCGCGTTCCCTTCAACTTGCGGAAAGGGCGGTTGTTCAGACGTACCAGCAGTTCACTGATCGCTTCGTTGAGTTCGGCGAGCGAAAAAAAGGTGCGATGACGCAGGGCCGCAAGGATCCAGCGTTGAACGATCTGAACGGCGACCTCGACCTTGGCCTTGTCCTTCGGGCGGGATGGACGCGCGGGCAGGATCGCCACGCCGTAATGCCCGGCCCACTCCTGATACGTCGTGTTGATCTCGGGATCGTACCGCGAGGCGGTCGTGACCGCACTTTTCAGGTTATCAGGAACAACCGCCGTCGTCACTCCGCCGAAGAATGAAAACATGCGGCAGTTCGCCCCGATCCAGTCCTCCTTCTGCTGGGTCCAGGTCGCCTCGACGTACGTGTAGTTGCTCGCCCCCAACACCGCTACAAAGATCTCTGCCGACTGGGGTAGCCCCGTCTCGGAATCCATCACGTCGATGCATTTCCCGCTGTAGTCGAGAAACACGCTCTCTCCCGCCTTGTGCGTTTGGCGCATGCTCAGATCGAGCGTTGAGGCATGCCGGCGATAGAGTTCACAAAAACGGCTGTATCCATACCCGTTCGGGTGTTCCGCTCTGTATTCCTCCCAGAGCAGCTGCAGCGTGACATGCTTG
Organism: Bacteroidota bacterium; assembly: GCA_018224345.1. Lineage (GTDB taxonomy): Bacteria > Bacteroidota > Ignavibacteria > SZUA-365 > SZUA-365 > SZUA-365. The sequence continues at coordinate 595 of JAGTUW010000105.1, read as the reverse complement.
CGGCGCAATTCGGTGTGGATGTATCCCCAGTCCGGCAGGACTTTCCGTTGCGATTCTCCAGCGGAACCGGGGAAGAGCATCTGCGTGATCGCTGCATCGTCCATTCCGGACGCCACGGGCCAGTTCAGATCCGCGGCGCGGGCGCGTTCAATATAATCCCGCACCGTAGAGCGGCGCATGTTCGCTGCGCGGGCGATCTGCCGCTCGCTCAGTTCTTCACGCTGTGCCAGGCGTAGCACTGTTTTGATTTTTCTCATGGGCGTTCTCTTTCGTGACATGGGCGCTTCTCCTGAGTTTCATGCGTGTGAGGTTCATACGTGAAGTCCAAGAGAATACGACCGGTGAAGGAAAAGAACCAACGTCGCTGTTTGGGTTCCGGAAAATCCGTTCACCATTCCGAGATCGTTCTGAAACTGGACGGATAACTTTGGAACGGGTGGACGAATAACTTCGGAACAGGTGGACGGATAACTTTGGAATCAGTGGACGCTTAATTTTGGAACATGTGGACGGATAACTTTGGAATCGGTGGACGAATTATCCCGGAATACGCAGATTTCCACGAGAAGTTCGGAAGCGAAACCATCGGGTTTGT
>JAGTUW010000104.1 GCA_018224345.1 Bacteroidota bacterium | reverse complement strand
GTATCCATAGGCCTGAAAATCGCAAACGATTTCATCAGCAGTGTATATGTAACATGAATCCAGTCCTTCGTTGTGCGAAAGTCGGTTGCAGAATTCGATCGCCTCGTGCCATGTCACTTGTTCCACCGGCAGATCCTGCCCTTTGAAGTGAGCGGGATGGCTACCCATAACAGCTTCATACTCCTCCTGTGTGACTTCGGTCCGCCTCATAAGAAACGATTTTGTAAGCGTGATCAAATACACAGGTACTTCATCAATTGATCCTCCCGGATGCGCTGATCTATTGCCCCTGAAAAACGACCCTGCCGGTATCAGCGCCATTTTTTCTTCATCAAACGGGAGTAATTCCGGTGTTACGGGTTCACTTGTTTCGACATTTGTACAGGATACTAATATTATGCACATGCAGGAAATACAAGCAATGAATGCAGCAACACAGCACATACTGCGTGCATTTATTTTGAATATATCTACTATTTTCAGTACTGCAGTGCCAATAAACAACAATTTTTTTATATTCATTGTTTTTTCACCTATCCAAATAAATATTAACCACCGGTGTATTTACAGAATTTCTGCATGTAAACGGTGAACCGGTGAATTCTCACGTTTGTCTCGCGAAAGTAGGGGTTATGTTGAGCTATATATTCTCGCAGCATGTCGACACGCATTTCGTTTATTTAAATTCCAATATGTTCATCGCTTTTGCATACTTAGCAGTATCCCGACTGCATTTTAGGAATAACTATGTCACTATCTGTGAATTTGAACCGTTTCCCGAATTCGCGCAAGGTGCGAAGTTCACATTCATCGACTCTCCTGTCAGCTGCAGCAACATCCAGAGCATTCCGCAGCATCATAAGAATATCCGTTCGTGATACCTCCGCCTTTTTGGCCATTTCCTCGCTTTCATCTACGAGCCGTATGACAATGGGCCAAATCATACTTTCCGGTGAACCCGACACGCCTTTTCCTTGTATATTGATGTCCTTCACGATGCCCGCTACGATATCATTTATCAATTCTCTTATTACTTCGACATTGAAAAAATTCGAAGAAAGAGCAAAGGGAAAGAGAGCAAACGGCAAAGCGTAACTAGCAAGTCCTCACGACACGAAAACCGTAGTCGTAGTCCCGTAACCGGGATCGTTGCCGACCCGACCCGCGGAGCGGCAGTACCAAGCATAGCCGCGCCAGGAACCGCCGCGAAGCACACGGCGCGTACCAGTAGCAGGTCCGCGCCTTTGAAATAGCTCGGATTGCTGCCCATCACGGCCTCGTACTGCGCCTGCGTGACCTCGGTGCGGGCTATCAGAAACGGCCGCGTGATGGTCACTTCGTGGACGGGTTTTTCGCTGTCCGATCCGTCCGGATGGTTGGTGATGTTGCCCATGCGGAAGGTTCCGGCGGGGATGAGCGCCATTTTATTCTGATCATACCCGTTTCCGTTGAGTGCAACGGGGCCGTTGTCGTCCTATTTCGAACATCCGGTGATCACGAGTATTGCGCATATTGCGACGACAGTAACACCGGCTAAGCGATTCGCGCAAGTTCTGTGTTGGATCGATGATCTGTGCATAATAATCTACACAATTTATTCCGTGAAATGTTCATCGTCATTCCATATTTACTGACGTGGATGCCGGTTACTCTTTGTCATCATTTCATATTTATTGACAAGGATGCGAACAATCTTTGGATAAGCTCGTATGCCTTTTTTTCCAAATGCTCTGAAGCACGCTGGAGCACGCGGGAGCTCCGAAGCGTCCCACCGATTACATCCATTCTCCCATAGTTGCCATAAACTATTTTCCATAGTGGTATATCTGATTTTAACACCCCCCATTTGACTTCCGTCTCCAGAAATTGTCTGTACTGTATGGTGAGCTCCCGCTGCAACCCGAGCGCCTTCCGCCAGGTCGCGTCCAGTTCCACACCACACATTCCTGTCAACATCCGCAGATAGGTACGAATAGAATCCTGCGGATAAACCTCGTCAAAAAAGCGGATCAACTTGTCGTCAACCCGTGCCCGTAATTCGCAGGGATCCGATGTGAGAATCAGATGCAGGCATTCAACCGCACGTTCGAAGGAATCGAGGCCGAAACACCGGGCGACGAGCCGGGCGGGACGCTGACTCTCATGCCATGCGGCAGAGAACACCCAGCGACCGGCAGCGTAAAGGCAACTGTCGACAGCGTAGTGGTTACTGTCGACAGCGTAGTGGCAACCGTCGCCTGCGGAAGGATTGCCTTCTCCGAGCATGCGATTAACCGCCGCACGAAATTGCGAGAGACGCAGGAAGTATTCCTCCCTGCCTCGCAGACGCAAACTGACAAATCGCTCATCGTCCATGGGATACGACGGTGAACGATAATAGTCTTCGACGACGAGAGAATACTCCGTGAATACATCCTGTCTCGTTCTGCAGCAATAGTACACCGGGATGCCATGATGACGTGTACGAATCTCGAGATGCACGGTATAATCACTGCACTCGCCGATAATCGACCGCAGATCCCGTGGATCGGAAAGTCTGCAGGGTCTGTCCATACCGGTTGTACTTTCGAGGTGAAACACGTGATTCAGTATTTGCGAAATGCGCTCCAGGTTCGTAATGGAGCCACCGTGCTGTTCGAGCGTGCTTCGTTCCGTATCGAGCTTGCGGAGGTATTTGAACAGAGGCGCCAGGCGTTCGGCGACAGGCCGTATCCCGGTTGAGCAGTTGGATTCCCATGGCTTTATCGTTTCCCGACGCGGGTAATAGGAAAGCATATTTTCGATGAAAGTTTTGTCCATCATGTACCTCCTTCAATACATCCGTTTGCGCTCTTTTATGGTCGAGGCGACATAGCGTGCAATCCTGCCCGCTACGGCATCGGCGTTTTGTAAATCATCATCGGATACCCGAATGACGGTGTCTATGAGGTTATCGATACGCGATAATTCATCACCCAATACGATGAGCGTGGTATGGAGACAGCCGGGATAGTCCAGCTTGAGCTGCTTCAGCATCAGACGCATTTCCTCTAGCCCGGTTTGAGCCGAGCGAAAACTGCGGTTCCATTTTGCATCCGTGAACACAACAAGATAGGTCTTGCGTCCCATGGCGACTTTCTGTGCTTCATCGACGATGAAGCGCAGGCTGACTGCATCGGCCTGTGTACCGGTGCCCTTTACCAGGCCCGCCAGTACCCGAATCGCTTCATCATGGCTGCGATGGACGGTTTTTCGTGGATGGATGATCCATCGGACGAGACTCTCGCTCCTGCCGGGATGCACACGTCCACTGTGGTAGAGACAGCTCAGCAGTTGGACACGACCCCGGCGCACGCTCAGTATCCAGGCGGCACAGAGCAGGCGTATCATTCGCCACTGTTTCACTTCCAGACTCGAGGAGGCATCGGCGGCGATCACCAGCACGGGTTTGCCACGCTCATCTTCCGTGCGTCTCGTCTTCACACTGCGATACACCGCTTCCGAGAAATCCGCCGCCGCAAGACGGGACGGATCGAGGGAGCCACTGGGCCTTATTTTTTCCATTTCAGTGACAGTTGTCTTGTTCGGATACAGGAGACGCCGTATTTCGGATGCGAGCGGCGCCGCATCGTCCCGCAGTCGATCGGCGTCGGCATGATTGGCCTCTTCCTCCATCACGGACTCAAACAACTCGGCGGAGGCTGCCTCTTTTCCATACAACGGAACGGAACAATACAATCCCATTGTCGGGCTGCCTTCGAGAGGGTCACGTAAGAAACCTCTTTCACCGAGTCGCCTTTCGAGCAAATCCGCTCTCGGATCCTCCCAAATCTCATTACCCCTGCCGGCTTCAACTATCGAACGCATGAAGTTCTGTAGTATTCGACTCGCTTCCGGATCGAGTTCCTCTTTCTCGATCGTATCCGCCCCGGACTTTCCGCACAATGCAAACTCCAGTGATGCGTTCAGAATCAACTGTGCGTCCGCGCTTCTATTGTCTAGCATCGGTTGACGATTGCGGTCGAGCGGTGGTATCGAACCGCAGGGTAAAGGACCCCGATTCGATTTTTTCTGCAGACTCTCTTTCGGCAAATGCGCCGCCATCACATCGCTGAGAGCCCAGACCCATGCCACGCCGAATGCAAAGTTCTTTTCCGGTTTCAGCTCATGCAATTCCGAAAGATAGGGATGCGACACATTCAACATTTCTGTTGTGATATTCCGTGATATTTTATTGACGGGAAAATACTCGAGTGGAGGGAAAATATCTCCGAAGAGTACGACCCCTTCAATAATTTCCTTGACGCTTGTAAACAGCAGTTCCTTCTGCGAGGCGAGAAAAAGGCGATAGACTTCCACGGATTTCAATTCCGGATTTCGTCCCAGAAGAACGCTGAACAGACGGATTTCAACGGTACTTGCGATCTTGCCGACGACATTACGAATATCATCGATCGACACTGCGAAAGCTTTTTGCAATGCTGCAATTTTCTCTTCGTCCTTCAGGCAGTGTTCCCGGAGATAGTCCGCAGAAGTGTGCTGAAGAAACTCGATATAGGCACTCATGCCTATTGCCGCAACCGCTGCAGGCCCGCGGGGCCAGGAAGTGTAGCAAGGTGCGATCTGGGCTTTCTCTGCTCTGTAATCACGCGGTAATTTTCCCCTGGCGGCACGCACGGCTGCCGATTGTGCGGCCAGGACCTGTTTGGAAAACATTCTGTGTGCCGTGGATCGAACGATGTAATCCACATTCGGCCGAAATGCATCATCAATCCTGATCCCGCACCAGTCTGAACGACTGCGCCGAATGTGCAGGGGATAATGGTCGGTACTTCCTGTGTTGCTGTTCATGCGATTTCCTCACAATAAATCACTGCCGATGCTGATGTCCGCATCATTTGCGGCATCACTGCCGAATACATCGTGGTACAGAGCCGGAAAAAGCCGGCGATCTTCAACCGAGGCGCTCCCCAGCAAGGTGTTTTCTCCGATATCTTTCAGTTCATAATTCGGAAGAAGAGCAGAGAGCCGCAGGACAGCCAGATATCCGTAAATCGTCGGGGGCGGGACAGACTGCAGCCGACCATTGCGTTTTTCCTCACGGATTCTGGCACCGAGCTTTACAAGACAACTCAGCGTTTCGTCATCGGTCGATGCTCCTTCGCGTTCGAGCAGATGCCGCAAAATCAGTATCTCCGTCGAGGCGGGCAGATACTCCAGCGTCAGGTTGACGCTGTAGCGCCGTCGCAGCGCATCGTCGAAAACACAGAGCGTGTACGTTCCGTCATCCATGTCCTGATAATTGGAATCGGCAACGAACGAAATTCCTTCGGAAGCGTAACGCCTTCCGTCGGGGTGAATGATGTCTCCTCTCGTAATAATATTGACCAGCGCACCCTGGATCCCTGCCTGACAACGTCCCAATTCCCTGTGCCAGATTACGATGTAGTTTTTTTCCTTCAGGGGTTGCGCTTCTTCCAGCGCTTTGAACAAAGGTGAATCCTCATAGAAGGTGTTCCCGCTCGCGAGAGATCGCACGCGGTATACCTCGGCGCCTGTTTCGAACTGATTCATTTCGACAGGGTAGCAGAGTACCGGTTTCGGAGGCAGACTCAGCGCTTCACACACCGGCAGGAAGTTCTCCGGTACCCGGGTAAGCGCCTCGATGAGCGCAGTTTTCCCGGATCCGGTAGGACCGGAAACACTGACGGCCTCGTGTGTCGCTATCGCACCGACAAATATTTCCAGTTTTGATTTCTGGATGTACAGATTGTTGTTCCCGGCAGCGCCCCGTAATTCAATGATTGATCGGGCTCCGGCATCGTGATATTCCGGCTTATCTACGCGGAAGATGAATCGTTGCATGATTCGCTCCTGTCTTTTGGTACAATGACAATTCGGTTCCCCTTTTTCTGGACACGAACGTGACCGGTGCACAACTGCCCGTTCATCCCTTCGACATAGGCCTCCGCCACCATCGAGCGTGCCTGCTCGAGAAGTATGCGCGCACCAAAGGAGACAATACTCTTTCGCACCCGTTCGACGATCAGCGCGGCGGCCTCCCGATCCACAGCCACTGTGCTGACTGGATGCCCTGTATTTCGTGCTGCCCGCTTCACTGCATTTCCAAGTTCGTTCGATGCTATGGTGTTCAGCGTTTCACCTGAGAGTGAATGGAACAGTATCGGAGTTCCTACTCTGGATAAAAAGGCCGAAGACATAATGTCGAGCATCTCACGGACGACGCGGTCTTCTGCTTCAGTCGTATCTGCTTCATGGAAGCCAAATGCATTGTGTACTTTCTCATCCCGTCTGTTTGGAAGATTGACCGTGAACACAATCAACAGATTTGCGCAGTTGAAAACCCCGCCTGTAGCGGACTGCCCCAGCCCTGTTTCCATGCACAGGAGAAACAGGTCACCGATCGCCGCGCGAATATGCGCGGGAGCGTGATCGAGATCCGATACTTCCAGCACGACCCGCTCCCTGGCCGCAATCTCCAGACGCCCGGGATGCCTCGACATCACGATCCCGCGGCCTGAGCCGAGAAGCTGCGAATTGAAGGTGTAGTAATCCGGGATTCCACCACAATCGATGGTCATGTGCGTCCAACCGAGAAGCTTCGCGAGCAGTGCGCTCGCCTGTGATTTTCCGGTTGCCGGAGTTCCTTGAATGAGCACCCGGACGGGTTGATGATCCGGACGCGTAAGTATTTCCTGCCGCAATCGGTAAACCAATTTGCGAATAGCTTCTTCCTGTGCGAGGATCGCGCCATTGAGATACTCTTCGATTCGTGGATCGCAGAATGTATCGATCATTCTCTGGCGGACATCGGAGGAGCGCCGGGCCACGGCTGTATTTCCGAGACCTGAAAATGTTTCTCTCCGCGATTTTATTGATGCGACGAATTCACGCGTCGGCATCACCGCGCCCGTACCATTCTGCTGCAGGGATACTTCCCGGCGCACGACGGCCGGCAGAAGACGCTCGCGCTCAATCTCGTTCTCATTGCCCAGAACTTCACCAATCTGCGCGATTACGTTGCGACGAACAACCTGTGATCCCCCACCCACGGTGCGCATACCCGCATCGACAGCATGTTCGATAAGCAAATCGAACGGAATGTTCTCGTTCACATGTGCGATCACCGGTTCGAGAGGATCGAGCACCGCGCCCTGCCCGCAATTGAGTGTGGATTGCAATTCGTCTATGACACCCGTCAATATCAGCCCTTTTCCTGAAGATGCGATCTCCGCGTAAAATGAACGGAGTTGGTCTTTCATTTCGTACTGCTCACTCGTACTCAACAACAGTTGGTGAACAGGAAACACCAGAACTCCCGGAGCGGCCGCTGCGAGTTCTGTGACTTTACGGAGCTGTATCGGTCCTAAGCGCAAACGTCCCAGTGTGACAAAGCCCTGCTGCCGGCTCATGCGGGCAACGAGTGAAAGGAAAAAGCCCTCACGCAGCGGATTCGACACGGCAAGCGCAATCGGCATGGAAGCACGAAGACATTCGAGTACGTCTACGGCAAGACGAGTCAGTGCATCAGGAACGGACAGCTCTTCATGCAAGGGAATGACCGGCATCAAAACTTCCGACACTTTTTTATAGAGGGCATTGAGCGCAAGATCGTCGATTCTCTCCGGCAAGTGTTCCTGAAGCGTACGGGCGAAATGTCCGAGTCGCTCGACGACATCCTTCATTTGTGCCAATCGAATCAGAGAAAATGGAACAGGCGCGATACCGACTTCCACGCCAAGAATTCTTTCATCGTTCTGCCCATCCTCGATGCGCAGTCGATATTTCGTTCCGATTTGTCCTAATTCCTGCAGTTCGTTGAACAGTATTTCCGCGGGGATATGTACGGAGCGACGCACAGCGAGCAGACGGCAGGTAAGGAGGAACACCTCACCGGATACTATCCCCTTGACGGAGAGAATACCCATTCCCTGCTTCGACCGCACACCTTCGAAGGCATTGTTATCGTCTGCAAACACGGCATCGATCCCGGTGACTTCACGCAGGAGATCCACGATCTGATGCATCATTGTGAGCGCATCTCCTTGAGCAATTGTTTCCGTAGTTTTCATCGTACCTCCGAAAGAATGGGAACGGACACAGGAACGGGTCCGCAACGTCGGTATATGCTTCTGAGAGAGAATTAACACAACGCCGATTGAGAGTCAATATCAGATGGCTCAGTCAGGCGAAAATCACAGGGGCATTTTCCGGAATTCACGGTCCAGGGAGAAAACGTGCATGCGGGGAATATTTTTCCACCTGTGCGGGGATTTTTCACATCAGGGATTTTTACCCTCCGGTGTCGAATTCCGTCACAAAAACACGAATTCAGGTCTGTGATGGGAACAGTTTGCCATTCCCCCTCTGCCCGTGTGCGCAATGAACATTCTTTTCTCATTACCCCGAAAGTCTCCTGTACGTTTCCCTATCGCACCATCATCATGCGAGGCACACGACATCATGCCGCGGGATCGCCGCCGCATACTCCCCTCCTCCGTTGCCCCGTAAGCAATGTAGCCCGGGCGTCAGAAAAGACCTTCCACTTCAACACCGTTTCTGAAAGTCTTCGTAGTTATATTTCCCTTTTCGTCCCAATACTTCGCCACACCGTCGATCTCGTCGTTTTTGAAAGGGATTTCCTCCTTTATTGCTCCGCTCTCGTGCCACCTGACCGCAACACCATCCTGCTTGCCGTCCTTATACGGAATCATCTTGCCTTTCACCCCGTTCGGATAGTATATGACTTCAAGAATTATGTCGTTACCTGCCATTTTACAAAAACGAGCCACGATATTTGCTCTCCTTCCATACAATCAACGTTCACGTCATCGGCGGGAACTTCCGGACTCTCTCCTTGAAAGCGCCCGACGACAACGAAGTATGCTTCCTGTTTGCTTTACCGTTCTGTCAGAGATCCGGAAGAGAAACGTCTGTTTTTCGGGCCTTTCGGAAGCTCTTCGAACTTGAAGCGATGCAATCGGGAGAACTCGCATCAGGTTTCCGG